>DAWR01000181.1 GCA_002506015.1 Candidatus Methanogasteraceae archaeon UBA261
GGTAAACCCGCAGGGCATCGGACGAATGCTGGGCGACATGAATGGTGATGGCAGGCTCACCTCGGCGGATGCTCTCATGATACTGCAGGCTACGGTCGGAACGATCAACTTATGACCTACATACGATTGCTGGCGGTGACATTGCACCGTCAGTTTTTTATTTCACACCTTACTTCCGGCGTGCCGTATAACTACACGATCAACATTGTGCCGCGTTTATGCAGTTACACATCTCAAACGAGTTTCACAACAGTCCGGCATACTCTGTCTGCCATTATAGCTTGACTTTGCTCAGTTTCAAACCGAAATACATTTATGCTGGCTTCACGCATGGCATGATGATGATGAATAGACTGGCGGTCTTGGAATAAGAAAGACGATGGATATTAAGGACATGACCCGCGGAGCTCGAGGGATTCACAAGTACATGCAAATCAATACAGCAACGTTTAAGATTCTCACGATTTCAGTTGCACTACTCCTGACCGCATTCGTCCTATCGCTGGTTGTCTGCATCGTCACACATACGAGCCCGCAGAGCTTACTTGCAAGTATCGCATCCGAAGAGATCAGGTTTGCGATAAAATTAAGCTTGGCGACATCCGCAGTATCCACCGTGATGTGTATCGCGGTCTCGATACCGGCAGCATACGCGCTTGCACGCTATGATTTTCCCGGAAAGGCGCTCGTAAACACCATCGTGGATCTGCCGCTTGCGCTTCCACCCGTTGTGGCTGGAGTCGGGCTCTTGATACTCTTTGGCACGACCTCCTTCGGAGAATGGCTTTCCGGTTTGGGACTGGTATTCGTATTGACACCGTTCGGGATCGTAATTGCACAATTCGCTGTGAATTTTTCGTTTATGCTGCTGATCATGCGTTCAACGTTCAGAGGGATCAGTCCGAGGTACGAATACGTTGCCCAGACGCTTGGCTGCAATCCGATTCAGGCATTCCTACAGACAACGCTTCCCATGTCAAAGAACGGGCTCATAGCCGGAGGGATCATAACATGGTCAAAAGGGATCGGCGAGTTTGGCGCAGCCCTGATGCTTGCCGGAGCAACACGGATGAAGACCGAAACCCTGCCGATATCCCTGTACCTGAACATGTCCTGCAACGATCTCGAACTGGCAATAGCCGCTGCAACCATCCTGATCGTCATATCGATTGCATCGTTATATACCTTTGAACGGTATGTCAGGAGCACTCATATATACTAATCAAGTTTTCTTTAAATTTTATTATTTTTAAATAGTACATATAAACATAATATTTGCACAGGATAACGATCACACAATCCTTAAAACGTCTCTTTACCATACAAGATGTAGCAATATGATACACAATATCTACCGCAAAAGAAAGGGTTTCGAGATATTGTGCCCTTTGGGCTCATATCCACTATTCTTGAGAAAAAATAAAGACGATAAAGAAGAGATGGTCAAGTTTCTATCCGAAGAAGGTACCAGGCACAAAACAAGTTCACTGTACGTGCACATTCCGTTCTGCGACTCATTGTGCAATTTTTGCTGCTTCTACCGAGGTTTATTGGAGGAAACACAGGCTAACAGGTATCTGGACGCGCTCAAGAAGGAGATCGTGAGGTATTCTGATACCAACTACGTCACGTCCAGCTCCTTTGCATCGATCTACATCGGGGGCGGAACTCCGACTTCGCTCAGAACGGAACAACTGACAGACATATTAGCACTCTTGAAGGAGCGATTCAAGATCAGAAGTGATGCGGAAATCACTGTGGAAACGACCACACACAACGCCGAAAGAGATAAACTGGAAGCGCTATATGAAAATGGTGTTAATAGACTGAGTTTTGGCGTACAGACATTCAAAGACTCCATACGTAATATTCTCACACTGAAAGACACGAGATCGGAAGCTATCTCTGTGATCCGTGCCGCACAGGAGATCGGGTTCGAGAACATTGATATCGATCTGATGTACAACCTCCCGGGACAGAGCATGGATGATTGGAAGACGGATTTACATCAGGCAGCTGAACTGGAACTTGAGAGCATCAGCCCGAATCCATTGTTTGTTGCCAGGGGAACAGCGTTTGCAAAGCAGATCGCGGCAGGCGAGATACCTCCGAGATCCGGTGATCAGGTCGAGATTGATATGTATCTTCTTGCGATAAGTGAGCTGGAAAACGCTGGATATCGGCAGCAGAATCTCGTTCACTTCGTATTGCCAGAGAAAGAACATCTTTACGCGAGGATGCGTTTTGGGAGCCAGGACTGTCTCGCACTCGGAACATCCGGAGGGGGATTTCTTGGCGCATACCTGTACGGGAATGTGAGGGGCATAAATCGATATATCGAGAAGATCGAGAGCACAAACGCGGAATTTCCTGTCAACATCTGTGCGAAGCTCACTGCAGAGGAGCTGATGCACAAATATATGATATGGGGGCTTCATTCAACCGAAGTCAGTAAGAATGCGTTCAGGGAACTCTTTGGTGTGGAACTCACAGACGCATTTCCGGAGCAGATAAAGAGTCTTGAGATGAGAGGGTTGATTGAGTCCGATAAATCGAAGATTGCACTCACAACAGCTGGAAAAGTGTGGTGCACCAATGTGGCTGAAGAATTCTGTCCTGAACGGTATGTAACGATCTTCGAGAAGATGTTTGGAGACTAAAGATAGGATAGTGCTGTAAATGATACGGATTGAGAATGTATCCAAGGATCTCGGCGAATTCAAGCTGAATGACGCGACCCTGCAGATTGATGAAGGCGAATACTTCATCATACTAGGTCCGACCGGAGCGGGGAAGACGATCTTAATTGAGACGATTGCGGGCATCTACCGCCCTGATCACGGGAAAATTTTTCTGAACGGGGCGGATATCACGGACACTCTGCCGAAGAACCGGCAGATCAGCATGGTCTACCAGGATTATATGCTCTTCCCACACCTGACTGTGGCAGGAAACATCGGATTTGGGCTGCGTCAGAAAAAGATCGCCAAAAGCGAAATCACTGTAAAAACGGATGAAATTGCAGAGCTTCTTGGCGTTTCACATCTGTTAAGCCGGTATCCGGGTACATTGAGCGGAGGGGAGAAGCAGAGGATCGCAATCGCTCGAGCGGTTGTGACTGAGCCAAAGGTGCTGCTCCTGGATGAGCCGCTCTCCGCGCTGGATTCCCGCACAACCGAACGGCTGCAGGAGGAACTTGCGCGAATACACGAGATCACAGGGACCACAACGATTCATGTGACGCACAGTTTCGGAGAGGCTTTTGCGCTCGGGGATCGGATCGCTGTGATGTGCGGTGGCAGAATTATTCAGGTGGGTACGCCCGATGATGTCTTCAGAAGACCCAATTCCGAGTTTATTGCGGATTTTGTTGGTGTTGAGAATTTGTTCCGCGGGAAGTCGGTTGTCCATGACGATATCGCTCTGGTTCGCGCCGATGGAATATCGATGGTCTCGAGTTCATTAAAATCCGGAGACGTCTCGATCTCGATTCGACCCGAAGACATACTGGTCTCGAAAAAAGAGACTGAAACGAGTGCGAGAAACTCATTTTACGGGGAGATTACGGAGGTTAAGAATATGGGCACAATCGTGAGGGTAGTGGTTGATGTGGGTGTTCCCTTCGTAGTTGCGCTGACAAAACAATCGTATGAGGATATGGAGCTTTTGTGCGGCGTGCATGTCTGGATTGTTTTTAAAGCGTCTGCAGTGCATCTGTTTTAGTATCATGGTATCATCTGCGTACGTACTCAATATTGTGTAGATATTTACTACAAAACCACCGGGTATTGCGCATGTTCTCACCTACACGGGGTTCGAGTATGCATAGTCCCAACCGCCCACCCCTCCTAAAATCGACACACCACCTGAGCGAGACGCCAACATATAAATATAATCCGCAACCAATGTTATATGGGGCGGGGAGTTTGTACACGTACACATCATCCATACGGAAATTCGGCACATATTTTGCAGAGAAGCGTAGCTCTTATGCTGATCTTATAGCCACACTCAGGAAGGCGCGGATACCGTTACCGTTTGACAAATACCTCGCGAGATCGGCAGTTATTTCGCTGCTGGTTGCGGGCGGTGCGTTGCTGTTGTCCATTCTCATCTGCATCCCGTTGTACACACTCTTCGGAGCGACGGTGTTTTTGCTCACAATTCCGGTTCCGTTAGTATTCGGAGGTATCACTTACTACCTGTTCAATTACTATCCGACGTTCAGGAGCGGTGAGATTGCGGCAAGCATCGATCGGTCGCTGCCATCCGCAATCACATATATGTATGCGCTCTCCCGTGGCGGTCTGGAATTAATCGAGATCCTTGAGTCGCTTGCCGGACAGCGGCACGTCTACGGGGGTGTTGCGGATCATGTCGGATATATCGTCCGGGATATCCGGTATCTCAATATCGATATCATAAACGCCCTGCGCGATGCGAGCGAGCGGTCGCCATCAAGGAATATGAGGGATTTCATTGACGGGTTGATCATGGTGATTGACAGTGGTGGCAGTATCACCGAATATTTCAAAACCAAAGCAGCTTACTACTACGAGCGTGCCGGGGCTGATCAGGAGAAATACCTGAATTCGCTTGGCATGATCGCTGAGGGTTACATCACGGTCTTTGTTGCGGGTCCGCTGTTTCTGATGACGATACTGGTGGTGGTCGGGATGATCGACAGCAGTTCGATTGTCCTTCTGAAGGCACTGATATACGGGCTGATCCCCGGAGCCACCATATTGTGCGTAGTTCTCCTGAGCACCATGGCTGGTTCGCGGGAGGAATCGTACCACGTTCCAACCACCACAAAAAATTCGAACGCTTTTGAGGGAGTCAAGGTGAGGCACGCGGATGTCGTGGAAGATGAGCTATTCACCCAGCTCGGAACTGCTGAGAAGATCCAGAAGTACAAGAAATTCTTCAAAAACCCGGTCAAATCGTTTTTCGAGAATCCCACATACGCACTCTACGTAACCGTGCCTGCAGCGTTCATCTATTTCATAATCGCAATTTACATGAAGGGGTACCTTACGATCGGACCGATCATTGCTACATTGTCTGGTGCAACCGGTGCGGCGTCCGGCGCATACACGATGGAGTTCCCAGCACTGAGTGTACTCGATGATGTGGTGGTCTTCGGGATGTTTGTCGTACTTATTCCGTTCACGTTCTTCTATGAGTCGCGGGTGCGGAGGATCAAGAACATGGAGCGCGAGATGCCGGAGTTTTTGAGAAGGCTTGCATCGATGAATGAGGCAGGACTCACACTGACCAGTTCGATCAAAGCGTCTCTCAAATCCAAACTCGGAGTACTCGACAATGAGGTCAGGCGCATGTGGCGAGATATTGAGTGGGGTGCGTCCACGTCTGTTGCGATGGCGCGGTTTGAGGCGCGGGTGAGAACTGCCATGATCTCCCGCACAATCACACTGATTATTAAGGCGAATGAAGCGGTCAGCGACATCAGGCAGGTGCTCCAGATTGCAGCAGCCGACTCTGAGGCATCGTACCGCCTGAAGAAGGACAGGCTCGGAAATATGACCGAGTATGTGATGATTGTGTACCTCTCGTTCTTTGTATTCCTGTTCATCGTGTACGTGCTTGCCGCGAATTTCGTGACCATGGTTCCGACAGGCGACGCCTCTGAGAACCTCAGTCAGGGCATGAAGATGCTCGCAGAGTACGATGCCGAGAAATACATCCTACTGATGTTCCATGCGACGCTGATCCAGGGGTTCTGTTCGGGGCTTGTCGGAGGTGCTATGGGTGAAGGGAACGCATATTCCGGGTTCAAGCACTCGATTATCATGGTGGCGATTGCGTATGCAACGTTCACGTTACTTGGACTGGCGTGATACGGCTTGATTACTCATTTGTGTATTATATGGCTTGCCAAAAAGGGACCTGTTAATATTCGGGTCATTCGTCCATTCGTGAAATTCATGATAGAATCGGCAGAAGGGATCACGGATGGTACGAATAAGCAAATCGCATGAATATCATGGATATAGGGTGCCATCAGGTAACTTTGCTATTACTTACTCAACATTGTGTGGATATCCGCATATAAAACCACGAGATTACACGAGATCGAGACAGAAATCTTGTGAAGATGGCTGNNAATCTTGCGGTTTCTACCACGAGTTACTGAGCAGGTACTTTTGCTACTTTGTTGTTCGGTGAGCACTTTGATAGTTCCAACGTTTTCTGTGGTCGCTAACGGCAGTTCCCTCGCGCATGTAACAGAACGCGGGCGTATCTCTCAACTTTGTGACCTTGCGTTGGATCAGAGGAACTATAAAGACACGATGGCACAAAGATCGGAAACCGGAATCCATTAGAATCAGACTTTTTGAAGTGGATACCTGACGTCTCCGATGTGACAATCGATGAGTCGTTCACATATACGCCCACCCGGCTCACAACAACGCAACCGAGCTTATAATGTCCCCGTTGATTACAGTCTCTCTCGGATACACAACCAGTCCGGAGTCTGTGATTGTGTATGGTCGCATCGTCTCATCATGCTTCCCGCCGCGCATCTTCAGAATCTCAAGTGCCTTCACCCGATCCCCGGACGAACGAAACATGTGCAAACGGACGACGACCTCTGCAAGATACTCCTCCACATTGAACATTCCATTGGACTCTGCCCCCGGACATATCTCGCTTGAGAGAATCGTTGTGCAGTCGAGGTTCTCGAGGTTCTTGATCAATTCGAGTATCGCGAATCTGACCTGAAACTCGTTCTGAGCGATCTTGAGAGATGTTATCGAGTCGATGAATATACGCCTTGCACCGAGTTCGTTGACCAGCCGTTCGATCTGTGTACTCAAGGTTTCAATCATAACAGATCCTATGTCGACGTGCGCAGGCGAGGCACCGTCCTTGCGATCGGGGATATAATGCGCATAGGCAACCGGATCTGCCCGTATGATCCGCATCCGGTTCTCCTTAATCATCCGCTCGACATCCCATCCAAACTGCCACGCATTCCTGATCGTACGTGCAGGGCTCTCCTCAAGAGTGACAAATATCCCGGGTTCGCCATACTCAGCGACACCCCGGTACAAATACTGAAGACCAAACGTCGTCTTTCCGCAGCCCGGGCTGCCTGTGATCAGGATGACGTCCCCACTTGCGAAACCACCCCCGATCATCTCGTCGAGACCGGGAATGCCTGTTGCGATCCGATCTATCATGAAATATCATCTCTAAAGATTGCGATACCGCGTGCAGTGTTCTCAAGAAGTTTTGATGCAAGGTTCTGGTACTGCCATGCACCAAGCCCACAATCGGGTCCGGCATAGCGTATCAGATCCCCGAACTGCGCATAAGCGTGGTTGAGTCGCTTTGCAATGACATCCGGCGTCTCCATCGATGTTATGACCTCGTCCAGTCGCGCAGTCTCCTTCCACACGTTGATCTGGTATTTCTCGTTCAACTCGGCGGTCATGCCGAAGATGTCGGTTCGCGCAACACCGACACGCAGAAACGTATCGGACTGCATCAGATCGGTCTTATCGATCAGTTCAAGGTAATCAGGGTTTGCTGCGGATTCGACGCCGACTATGTTGATCGAATCGGATTCGCATGCGAGTGTGTAGTGAATAGGCGAATGCAGGTGTATCTGGGTATCGACACGGGACGACTTCGCTGAAAGATTGAGCGCATGGATGATCTCGTCATCATCAAACATGATCTCAGGATTGATCCCGATGCTCGGCTCATCGATTGAGATCACCGCTACATCGAACGATAACTTCGCATGCAACGCATTCTTCACAAACCGATCGACGCTTCTTGCAAGGAGATTAAGTATGTCCGTATATGCTGTGCTGCCAAACTGGTTCAGGTACAGCTCGATTGGTCCGGTGATGCAGACCCTGATCTTCAACCGCTCCCCGGTCTCCTTAAAGTAGTCCCTGGCAACCGGATCGATCGCTGATAGCTCGATTATCTCCGCGCAGGACTCTTTCACGAGAAATGGTTTATCGTCACATGTCGGATCGTTGATGCTCCGCAGGAATTGCTGGTTCATGTCCTGGAACTGCGGATACGTCGGAACCTCTACGCCGGAATCAATCTTCTGGCGCATGGCATCGCAGATGGTTGTGACCAGCTCGGGATCTGTGTACTGTTCGTCTGCGAATGCCTGTTCCACACGGTCTTTTGCCCCTTCCGGCAGTGGATAACTCCCGATCTCATCGAATACGATATCCATACTATCGTCTTATGCGATTACAGTGATGTAAATATATCGCATAATTTTAAGTACCCTGCCACGGATTCAGATTTATGAAGGAACAGACCGAAGTCCGTAATCTCAAAGAGGGCAGATATGTGATCATTGATGATGAAGTGTGCGTAATCAAGGGTATTTCAAAATCAAAGCCGGGAAAACACGGTTCCGCCAAAGCGCGGGTCGATACAATCGGACTATTTGATAAGCAGAAGCGATCACTGGTGCAACCCGTGTCAGCCAAGATATTCGTGCCGATCGTCGAGCGGAAGAGTGCACAGGTTCTCTCGGTCTCCGGCAACGTCGCTCAGCTGATGGATATGGCTGAGTACAGCACACTCGAACTCCCGATCCCTGAGGAGTATAAGGATCGCGTGGTTGAAGGAAGTGAGATTCAGTACATAACCGCACTCGGCAAGATGCGAATTGATATGCGCTGATGTTTAAGCGTTCAATCTTCGCGGACGCACACTCCGCTTACGAAGACGCTCACTTCGTGATATTCGGTGTTCCCTTCGACGCCACTTCCTCCTTCCGATATGGCAGCCGCGATGCGCCTGATGCCATACGGAAGGCGAGTTACAATTTTGAGACGTACAACGAGTTTTACGATATCGATCTCGCGGATCTGCAGATACACGATTCAGGCGACATTGATGTAGGTATCGAGTCGGGTCTTTGCGCTGATGATATGCTCTGCATGGTGAGAGACGCCACCGCGATGATTATTGCCGACTCAAAGATTCCGATCGCACTCGGCGGCGAGCACACGCTAAGTTGCGGCTGCATCAGAGCGTTCTGCGATGCGCCCCATTGTGACAGTGACAGTATCGGTGTAATCATCCTTGATGCGCATCTCGATCTACGCCCCGAGTATCTCGGGCTGAAACATTCGCATGCCTGTGTTTCAAGGAACGTAATCGACGATCTGACCGATAAATGCGCTCTCATCGGTGTGAGGAGCGGATCAGCCGGAGAGTACACGTATGCAAGGGAAAAAGGAATTCTCTACAACTCCGCAGACGATGTAAATGATTGTGGGATGGAATCCGTGATGCAGGGCGCAATCGATGCACTACACGATTGCGGCGCCACGAGAATCTACCTCTCAATCGACATCGATGTGATCGATCCCGGTTATGCACCTGGTGTTGGCAATCCCGAGCCGTTTGGGTTGAGCCCGCGGGATGTTCGCACCGCAATACGGATGGCTGCGCCGTATATGTGCGGTCTTGACATCGTCGAGGTCAATCCCGGATACGATCATTGCGAGAGTGCGATTATTGGCGCACGGCTGGTTCGGGAGTTTATTGCGGCGAAGAGTGTGTAGATGGGGTGCACGTGTTTATCTATACTCCACACCGCCACAACTTGAGATGTTCAATGATGAAAAACATAACCACAGAGACCACAGGGGAGATCTATTTCGTGTACTGGTGCTCCGGGCTTGCGATGACGTGACGTGCTGGTGTAAATGCGCGGATACGGATGATCAACGTGATCAAGATGGTTATACGGCGATTGCGGATCCGATCAAGGCTGCAATCAGTGCTTGCCTTATTTCATCAACGCCTCATAACACGGGATGCAGTACTGCCCACCGCGCAGCAGTCTGATTCGTGATTCCATCACAGGTTCGTTGCATCTGTCGCAGCATATCGATTCATGGATGTGCGCCATCGGTAGCACAATCGGGGCGACCTCCTCGATTACCAGAATCTCCTCTTCGGGGCTTCTTAGTATTTCCTCGCTTTTTCCGATGTGCAACCGCTTAAACTCATCTATCTCCTCCTGAGTTGCCCTCTTCTCCGCGACTATGGCAAAGAGGTCACTATGACGAGGGTCTGTTATAACTGCCTCATTTTTGATAGAGATCCTCAACGACCTCTGGTTTTCTCGGTTCACAAATGTGTAAACGAATTTGCCAAAATCCTTGAAGATCAGGTTCCCTTTGGCGAATGTACACCCGGTCAATGCCTGGATCGCGTCCACACCACAGGAGTTGTTCTCGACGATTGCAACCAGTTCCTCGTCCTTTGCGGGTTTGCCCAGTTCCCTTAACATAACTTCGGAGACGCGTACTCCCATCGCAAGTCCGGGGCACTGATGTCCGTGAAACCTGATGGCAGTCTTTAACATGGATTCCGTGTCAATAGGAGTCATACTTTGCGGTGGTTACTGATACCATTTAAGGATTTTTATTGAGTGATTTGTCAGGTAGTTGCGATCATGTCCATACGGGATGAAATTATCTAGTTTGGAAGTAACAATAGTGACCGCTGACGCATGCAACGAGGGTGCATGGAATATGCTGAAACGAAAAATAGTGACACGTTCGTTCAGTCTCGTTACCTCCGATTCGATTCGCAGCTACAAAAAAAGAAAGACCCCTTTTTCAGGGGTGTTTAGGAATTTTACACTTTTGTAAGTCCAAATGACTGCAACAACACATGTGGATTGGCAGTACCGCTTGTAATCGTCTTCTTACTCCTAAGATCGTTCACTGTAATCTCAGCAGGCGCAAACATCGCACCATCGACCTTGAAGAAGTCGAAGCCAGCCGCCTTGAATGTGTCGTAGAACGGCTTTCCGTAGTCTCTGGACGTCTCCGACGGCACCTTCTTCACATAGTCGGTAAGTTCGTCGATATCAGGATAATCGACGGTGTAGTACGTCTTGCCGCAGTATATGATACAGTCGTTGGTTGAGCCCATACATTTGGTGTCATCTCCAACGATCGGCGAGATCGGGATTATGCCAAACCCGTGTTTGATCGATGTGATGTCGAATCCAAGATCATGCATCTTGTGTATCCCGGTCTCAACGATTCTCGCGGAGATCTGCACAGACCCTGCGATCGACGATGTTGGCGCAACCGCAATGTATACTTCTTTGGGATCGACGCCGCATTTTTCAGCGATCTTGTCTGCAACCTCTTCGGAGGGGAGTTCACCTGATTCTAGTACGATTACCGCTTTGTCTGAGGAATCCTTGTATCCGATCTCTTCGTAGAGTTCCTTCGGGTCCAGCGAGAGCGCACGTGCAGGACCTGAGCCCATAGCAAAGTATTTCCCGACGACGATTCTCCAGCCCGCATACTGAGATGCCATGCATGCGATGACAGGATCATCGATTGCGACCTGAATTCCGGCAACAGTGTGCTCATTTAACTGGTAGGGTATGTACTGCAGATCTGCGAGATCCGCAAGGCACAGCCTTGAGAGATACATGCCAGCACCATATCCGCCTGCTGCCTTTACACCGGCGTCAACAACGGTTGCGCCGTTCTTCAACTCTGAAACTTCGACATGCAGTTCTTCTGCGTTATCGACCATTTCATTGAATGCCCGGTATCCATATTTATTTACACTGACCATGGGATTCACCCGTGTCCATGGAGTTATTCTGTATGTTTATAAGATTTCGGGCAGTGGACGCGTTTCGCTCTGATAGTAGACACGGAGTCAGGACGAAATCGAGTTGGTCCACAGAGCTGGAATCATTGTGGCGCGGTTACCCCAAAATGTTTGGCCACTTATCCACACCTACAGCATAGAGCAGGGTTGCTAATCACAAATCCGCGCTCATCACAGGTCTCCATAAAATCAATCACAATGTTCTGCAGCGATGGCGCGATCTTCTGGTCTATGAGCATCTTGATCTCGCCGAGATCAATTACAACATCCACGTCGTCGTTGATCTCGTCCAGTTCAAGACCATATCTTACGCCATTGTCGTTCATCCCTGACACACATACTCGCAGACCGCAGTTCGTCTGCTTTGACCGGCTTTCTGCCGCAATGATAGTTTTTAGTTCCGCTGCTGCGGATTGGGTGATCATCACCATAGTCTCACCTTGGTCGTAAACGGGCCCGAAGGGATTTGAACCCTTGGCGAATGGGTTAAGAGCCCACCGCTCTGCCTGACTGAGCTACGAGCCCAACTGGGTGAGCTATGTGTTGTGCCATCCTGTTATAAAGTTTTGGTGTGCGGTTTCAAAGCTGTGTTTCGCAGCAGATGATCCGCGAGCACGATTGCAACCATTGCCTCGGCAACAGGAACGATTCGAGGAGGAATTGCAGGATCGTGCCTCCCTTTTATCGTAATCTCGGTCTCCTGCATCGTACGCAGATCAACGGTCTTCTGCGGCAGGGAAATGGATGGTGTTGGTTTCACTGCGATTCTGCAGACGATCGGTGCGCCTGTTGATAGCCCGCCAAGAATGCCACCGGCATTGTTCGTCTCCGAAACCACGACCTCCTCGCCGTTGGGGGATATTTCGAATGCATCGTTCATCTCGCTCCCTTTCATTCCCGCGCACCGAAAACCAACCCCAATCTCAACGCCTTTCACCGCACCTATGCCCATCAAGGCTTTTGCAAGATCTGCGTCCAGCTTGTCAAAGACCGGCTCTCCGATGCCGGCGGTGGCACCGGTCGCCACGATCTCGACTATGCCCCCGAGACTGTCCCCCTGCTCACGCACACTCCGTATCAGTTCGATCATCTGTTCAGCGGCATTCAGATCGGCACACCGCACCGGCGTTCTTTCGATGTTTTCCTTGATCAAAGCGGGCGTAATCTCACTTTCACGCGCCCGCACTCCACCGAGCGCAATTACATGCGCGAGCACATCGATTCCGTGCTCTGCAAGTACTTTCCTTGCGATTGCACCGGCGGCGACCCTCCCGATCGTCTCTCTTGCGGACGCACGCCCGCCGCCGCGGTGATCCCTGATCCCGTACTTGGCATCGTACGGGTAGTCTGCGTGCCCCGGGCGCGGCGTGTGCCTGAGTTTTTCGTACGGCAATGAATCGACATCTCTGTTCCGGACAATCATCGAGATGGGTGTTCCGGTCGTTCTCCCCTCAAATATGCCGGAGAGGATTGCGACCCGATCCTCCTCCTTGCGAGGCGTTGAGATGTCGCTCTGCCCGGGGCGGCGGCGGTCGAGTTCCTTCTGAACCTCAGCCTCACCAAGCGGCAGTCCCGGCGGGCAGCCATCGATCACGACGCCGACCGCGGCTCCATGGCTCTCGCCCCACGTTGTTACGCGAAATATCGTTCCGAATGTGTTTCCTGACATGTTCTGACTCCAGTCCCGGCAGCGGTGCCCCGCGGCGGATTGCGGGGTATTTCAAGATGAAGTATATAATTCCTGAAGACGTCCTAAAAGTTTCCCCATGGGTTTCGCTTTGTATTCTCAAGTTCGCCCCACGTAGAGCAGTTCATCAGAAAAACTCAACGAGCAGTAACCTGATGTGGATTCCTCCTCGATAAGATATCCCTGCGAAACCGGGTGCGATCACGCATGCGATCCCTGCACCAACAAGTACGGAGGTCTGATGCAAATATTTATATAGCATGTACGTCAATTCAAAGTACAATGTACGTAAGAAGTACATTGCAAAATAAAACAAGAGGAACCCATGACGAACAGATACACAGGACACGAAAAGAGTACGAGGTACTTAAATGAAAACAAAAAACATGCACATAGGCATGCTCAAATTGAAAGAACGGGTACGAGAACTGATTTACAACGAGAAATATGTCATCTCATGGCAACACATCCGGTCACGCCACCCGAATATCACCGAGAGTGACATCATAAACGGACTTAGATATGGATTATACAAACCGGATCACGAAATAGACGGACGATACCTGTCATGGTCTCGAATGAATTATCCGCCAAGACTTATCCGCATCGTATTCGAAGTTGATGAAACTGATGCCGGCAGTTTTGTGAGGGTGATAACAGCGTTTGATGAGGACTGATGCAAAAACGAAAAA
>DAWR01000201.1:0-9099 GCA_002506015.1 Candidatus Methanogasteraceae archaeon UBA261
GAGGACTGATGCAAAAACGAAAAATATGAACCCAAAAAACAAAGACGTGCCGAAAGCGGCTGATATCCCAACCATAACAACCGAGATGGTGGAGGACACAAATATTGAAATCGCAAAAAGACGCGCAGGCAGACGCGGATCGCCCATGGAAGACATCGTTGATGCGACCTGCCCGGTATGTGGCTCCCGGTCAGTGAGTTTTGCGGATAATCTTGTATTTGAAGTGGTTTTGACTGGTGAACGAATCGTGATTCCAAATCTGACAGGGCTTCGATGCTCGAAATGTGGAGATTTTGCATTCGACTCCGATTCATCGAAGATCATCGATGAGCACACCAGAAACAAAACCGCTGGCGGATATGAGTGCAGGATCTCGACGGTTGGCGCAGGAAAACTCGGGATGTACTTTCCAAAAGATGTTCTCAGGGTAATGGGGATCGCAAAGAAAGGTAATGCGATTATAACGCCGCTCTCGAGAAGGAAGATGCTTGTGGAGTTGTATTGAGGGTACGTGTTTAGCTAACCCCATACCATCCAAGTAGTTCGCGCCGAGAACCGCGGTGCACGGCTCTCTGGCAATCGGCAGCACACACCGCCGATCTTATCCCCTAATCTTTCCCCCCACACTCTTTGCGCCATCAAAAATATCCTGCAGACTGATTCCCACAGTCACATCCCGAAGTTCTTTGGTCGCATCTCCAAGCCTCGGGGTAATTACCTGAAGATAGATCAGGTACTCTTCTGCATTCAATCTTCGTCTCAGTATCGTAAATGCCTTTTCCATGACTTCTGCACTTTTTCGATGGATATCGCTCCAGCTACACACGTATTTCAGCTACATCCAGGTTTAACACCATCTGATCGAATATATCTCACCTCCTCAGTCCGCTCTTTCCGCGCCAGGCAGAACCATCAGATGCTTGCCTCACGCGGATCCGTGATCTCTCCGGTGATCGCGCTCGCCGCAGCAGTCTCTACCGATGACAGATAGATCTCCGCATTGTTGTTCCCCATCCTGCCCTTGAAATTCCTGTTTTGAGTCGAGAGAACAGTCTCGCCATCGCCGAGCGCAACCGTTCGTCCGATGCAGAAACCGCATCCGGGCGCGCAGACCGCAGCCCCTGCCTCAACGAGCGTTGTTATGACGCCCTCAGCGATCGCCTGCAGAAGCACGCTTCTGCTCGCAGGGTACACGACGAGTCTCGTCCCGTCTGCCACCTTCTTCTGATTCAGGACGCGTGCCGCAATCCGCAGATCCTCGATTCTGCCGTTGGTGCATGAACCGATGCAGACCTGATCCAGCGGGAGCCCGGTGTAGGAACCAACAGGACTCACGTTGTCCACGCGATGCGGAGCTGCGATCTGCGGCTCGATGTCGTCTGCGGCAATCACGATCTCTGACGCATAATCCGCATCATCGTCGGGTGAAAGCGGCACATACTCATCTGATCTGCCGTAACGTGTAAGGAATTCGCGAGTCTTCTCGTCAGCGGCGCATAGTCCGCATTTGCCACCTGCTTCAATCGCCATGTTACTCATAACCGCCCTCGACTCAACGCTCATCTCAGAAACAGCACTCCCGAGAAACTCCATTGACATGTATGTTGCGCCGTCAGCGGTTATTTTGCCGCATAGATACAGAAAAGCGTCCTTGGAATAGACATGATCCGGCAATTCCCCTGTAATTTCGATTCTGTAGCTCGGTGGCACCTTCAGCCACGTCCTTCCGTAAGCCATGATCGCTGCCATGTCTGTTGAGCCCATGCCTGTTGCAAACGCACCGAGCGCGCCATGTGTGCATGTGTGACTATCAGCACCGATTATGACCTTGTACGGGGCTGCGTGTTTCTCGAGAACGATCTGGTGGCAGACGCCATCGCCGTTCTCATAGCAGTCAATCTCATTCTCACGTGCGAACGTTCGCATCATGATCTGGACGTTTGAGACCTGCTCGCTCGGAGACGGCGATGCGTGATCACAGATGGCGATTACCTTCTTGGAATCATGGACGGTTCGCGTCCCAAGTCCCCCCTCCATGAGCTCGATTGCGAGCGGTAGCGTGCCGTCGTGTGCAAATGCGAGATTTACGGGAACAGTGATCATATCGTTCGGTCGAACTTTGTTTCCGGTCTTGTCTGACAGGATTTTTTCTGCCATAGTTTGTGTGGTCATGTTTTATCTCCAGCGAAAATCATTATTACCTTACCCGTAACATAGATAAGTAATATCAAAACAATTGGAGGTAATCATGAAATTAAAACATAGTGTAGTAATTGCAATGATCACATCACTGATGCTGGTATCAGGATGCGTGCAGCAAGATGTAGCCAAGGTTGATAGTGATGGCGACGGCTGGAGCGACGAACAGGAATTGAAAGCCGGAACAGATTCGGAGAATAAAGACACTGATTCTGATGGGTACTGGGATCCACTGGACGAGAATCCACTTGACCCGGAGATACCGGTTCCAAAGGTGACGCCATCTCCGGCTGGGACTGTTCAACCAACAACACAGCTAACGCCAACACCCACACCCACAACGGTCTCAACCCCTGAGTTTGAGATCACCTCTCCAACCGATGGCAGTTCTATTCCCCGTCTCATCGATGTAAAGGGGCATGGCGGAGAGCCCGGTGCAGAGATCAGGATTCATGTATGCACAGACGAGGAGGGAGATCGTCTTCGCTTCAATGTCGGGTATTCGGACGATGATGGCAACTGGCAACTGGAAGATATCATGATCTGGGACGCAAAAGGATACCCAATGGGCGAAGAGGCAGTGCTTTATGCGGTGATGGCGGTTTCGGAGCCAGGGGGCATGCATATATATCGTTCCGAAAATGTAACAGTATTTTTCACATGAGAGGTATCATAGATGATAACAGAAAGCCTATTAGCCCCGGGGCATCGCGGCTGTGCAGGCTGCGGACCAGCGCTTGCAGCGAAGTTCGTACTCGAGGGCGCTGGCAAAGACAGTATCGTATGCGGTCCCACTGGCTGCCTCGAGGTCTTCACAACCCCCTACCCGGAATCGGCGTGGCGGGTTCCGTACATCCACTCGCTCTTTGAGAACCCGGCAGCAGTCGCATCAGGAATCGAGACAGCGCTCGATGCACTCGGTAAGAGCGACACAAATGTGATAGTCATCGCAGGCGATGGTGCAACCTTCGACATCGGGATACGCAGCATCTCGGGCGCATTCGAACGAGGGCACGACATCACATACATCTGCTATGACAATGAAGCGTACATGAATACGGGAATCCAGCGTAGTGGCGCAACGCCGTACGACGCAGCGACCACGACATCCCCTGCAGGCGATGCGTCATTCGGAAATCCCCGCCCAAAGAAGGACATGCCCGCAATCCTTGTGGCGCACGGCTCGCCGTATGTTGCGACCGCCTCGATCGCATACCCGAAGGATGTGATCAACAAGGTCAAGACAGCGACCGAAACGAAGGGTCCCACATATATCCAGATTCATGCGCCGTGCTGCACCGGCTGGTACTTCGAGAGCTCAGAGACGATCGAGGTCGGGAGACTCGCGGTCCAGACTGCACTCTACCCGGTCTTCGAGAGTGTGAATGGAGAGCTCGGGAAGGTGCACAAGATCAAGCAGAAACCTGTTGAGGATTATCTTCGTGTGCAGAGGCGGTTCAAGCACCTCTTCACAAAAGATAGTGGAAAGGATGAGATCGCGAAGATTCAGGAAATTGCTGATGCGAACGTCCGGAAATACGGGCTTGTCGGCTGAGGTGTATATGTGTATGCGAGATGTGAAATTATGTAGATTGAGTTATGTAAGTTGGATTATACAAGTGAGATGATAAATTGACTATAGAACAAGGAGATTTTATCCGGATAAACTATACCGGACGATCCGATGACGGTACGGTCTTTGATACCACCGAAGAAGAGGTCGCAAAAGAGCACGAGATACACGATGAGAACGTCAAGTACGAATCGTACGTTATAATCGTTGGTGCGGGGCATGTCGTGGATGGTCTGGATGAGGATTTTGTCGGAAAGGAAGCTGGCTACCACGGAACAGTTGAGGTTCCGCCAGAGAAAGGTTACGGCGAACGCAAGACCGAGCTTTTAAAGATGTACCCGGTATCCAGTTTCGATGAAAAGCCAGTGAAGGGGATGCGAGCGGTAATCAACGGACAACAGGGCACAGTCGCAATGACTATCGGGCGCAGGGTGCGAGTTGACTTCAATTCCCCGATGGCCGGCAAAACCCTGACTTTTGAGTACACGATAGAGGATGTGATCGATGACGATACTCAAAAGATCAAATCCCTGCTGAACTCATACTTCAGAGTGGACTTTGATGTGGATATCGTCGATGACTCTGTTTCAATCCAGGCTCCGAGCAACCTGTGGCTGAACGAGTCCTGGCTGATCTCGAAACAGAGGATGGCATACGAAATCCTCAAGTGGACGGAAATTGAGAGTGTGAAGTTCTTCGAGACGTATAGGGATAAACCAGGGGATTCTAACGAAACGGAGTAACCATGAAAGTATGTGTAATGTGTGGGGGGTTGGGTACGAGGCTGCGTCCGTTAACTCTTGAGCGACCGAAGCCGATGATACCTCTTCTGAACAAGCCATCAGTCACGCATCTGATCGAACAGCTGAAGGCAGAGGGGTTTAAAGAGATCGTGTTGACGCTCGGTTATCTTGCCGAGATGATCGAGGATGCGGTAAATAAAATCGAAGGCGTTGATGTCACCTGCGTGTACGAAGAATCCGCACTCGGAACGGCAGGAGGCGTCAAGAATGCCAGAGCACAGATCGAAGATGACGTCTTCATGGTCGTTGGCGGCGATCATGTCCTTGATCTGCGGTTGGACGAGATATACCGGTTCCACAAGCAGAACGATGCGATGGTCACGATCGGATTGATCTGTATCGATGACCCTTCCGAATACGGGGTGTGCGACATGGATGCAAGAAACCGGATACACAGGTTCCTTGAAAAGCCAGGACCGGGTGAAGCGTTCAGTAACCTCATAAATACCGGTGTCTATGTATGCAATCCTGAGATCCTGGACTGGATTCCCGATGGAGAGATGTACGACTTTGCAAAGGACGTATTTCCTGCTTTGCTCAACGCAGGAGAGAAGATTGATGGTTTCCTGGTGCAGGGCAACTGGACCGACATAGGCAACCACGAGATGTACAGAACCGCATGCAAATGGAAACTCGATGGCATGACTGCTGGTGCTGGTACGTCCACAAACAAACAAGGATCAGCCGGTGCAGAAGCGAGGATTAAGGATCCTGTTGCGATCGGTGAGAACACGAAAATCGGCTCGTCCATGATCGTCGGACCTGTAATGATCGGCGAGAACACGACGATTGGCGATGAAGTCCTGATCGGTCCGCACACGACGATTGGATCCAATTGTGTAATTGAGGACGGTGTGCACATCTTAACATCCTACATATTCGACGATGTCCGCGTGGGTGCAGGCTCGCTCATATTCTCCTCCATTCTCGATAACGGTTCGCAGGTTTGCGAAAACTGTTCGCTTGAGACCGGGACTGTACTCGGTTCAAGATCTGTTGTTGAGGATGATGCAATTCTTTCTGGTGTTCGGATATGGCACGACAAAAGTATACCGCACGGAGCGCGTATAAAAGATAATATGATTGACCAATAGCATGATGTTTTTATACTATGAGTGCTGATTATACCATTGGGATGAGGTATGAAAGCGAACCAGTATATCCGTCAGGATAACTCAGCGCAGGTTGGTATCGGCACGTTGATTATATTCATATCAATGGTACTCGTTGCTGCGGTCGCATCAGCGCTCCTCATCAAGACGTCCGGTGTACTCCAGCAGAAGGCATCTCAGACCGGTCAGGAGACGACACGAGAGGTTGCCTCGAACCTTCGTGTCGACCGGATCATCGGGGAGCGGGATTATTATGTCTCGCTGAACCTGAACGATTCTGGCAGTTTCAGGAAGGATGACGGCACAAATCTAATAGAACGTAGTTATACCTCCCCTATCGGCGGTCACGTCGAGATTGAGAACCTAAACACAACCACAGCATTTCCAATAACCATCAACAGCAGCGATGCAGAAGAGTTTACCAATATGACGTATACGATCGCTACGGCGGAGGTGTACGAATACTATTTCACAAAACCTGGAACATACAAAGTGACCGGAACCGCAGACCCATCTATCAACATAACCGTGCAGCAGGACAATTATAACTACGGCTATATCTCCAAACTTCATCTCACAATGTCACTTGGTCCGGGAAGCGAGGATATCGATCTCTCGCAGTTGATCGTGTACCTGTCAGATGCGACACATACTGCAGATGTTAATTACCATCTGAAAAAACAGGAGGGTGTCTATATTGCGAACAACACTGCGACGTCGGAGTATTTTTCGATCAGCCCGATACGGATCAGGGATGACAGCACATTCGATGAGACCCAGCCGGCGCTGCGAACCGGAGATGTGATGGAAGTGACCGTTGATCTGCGGAAGGTCTTCAAGTATGATGGTGCATACCCTGACCCCTCCTACACAGGGCTTGCCACCAGAACATCCATAGACCTGCAGATCAGACCCGAAGCCGGATCGCTTGTGATACTGGAACTCACAACACCGGGGTCGTACTTCAACTCCAAGTATATACAGCTCCTGGTGTGAGCGTGTGTCAAACGTGTGTTTTTGCGCAGGAGCTTTCGCTTTATAGGGCGTAGATCGCCAGAAGAGTGCGTGTTTAGCTAACCACGATATTACACAGATTTCCACGAGAAGGACTACCATCTTCTTGTGTTAATCTCGTAAAATCTCGTGGTTCCTACAATTATGGTATTGAACATGTTCCGCAGATGCAGCGTCGGTTAACCGGGCAGGGTTGACCAAACCTTTATCCAACAACCAGCGCAAGAACAGACTCATGGGCTCGGATATTGGAGAGCTGTTCGAGAGACGCGAGGCTGAATTCACGCATCTGCGCGGGCAGACCGTTGCGATCGATGCGTACAACACGATCTATCAGTTTTTGAGCAGCATACGGCAACGAGATGGCACGCCACTCAAAGATTCGCACGGCAGGGTGACGTCGCACCTCTCAGGGCTGTTGTACCGGACAACGAACTTAATCGAGGCGGGGCTGAAACTGGTCTTCGTCTTTGACGGCGTTCCGCCGGACTTCAAG
The DNA here is from genome assembly GCA_002506015.1 of Candidatus Methanogasteraceae archaeon UBA261. Lineage (GTDB taxonomy): Archaea > Halobacteriota > Methanosarcinia > Methanosarcinales > Methanogasteraceae > Methanogaster_C. The sequence continues at coordinate 7,198 of DAWR01000201.1, forward strand.
GCAGAAACAATCGCGAAGCGAAGAGAGGTGCGCAGGACCGCGGAAAGAGATTGGAAGGAAGCGCTCGCAACGGGAAGTGAAGACGCTTTCAAGTATGCGCAGGCGACATCACGGCTTGATTCGGAGATGGTTGCGGATGCGAAGCTGCTGCTGGAATCGATGGGGCTTCCGATCGTTCAGGCGGCAAGCGAGGGTGAGGCGCAGGCGGCATACATGGCGAGAAACGGTGATGTCGCATTCGCGGGATCGCAGGACTATGATTCGCTGCTATTCGGAGCGCCGTTGGTCATCAGGAATCTTGCGATAAGCGGAAGACGGAAACTGCCCCGGAAGAATATCTACGTGGAAGTGAAACCCGAGATAATCGAACTACAGACCGGGCTTGATCGTCTCGGAATCACGCGTGAGCAACTAATCGATATTGCGATACTCACCGGAACCGATTACGATTCCGGAATTTATGGAATCGGGGCAAAGAAGGCGTTGCAACTGGTGCGCAAACACGAAACAATCGAAACGATTCTCGCAGAACTGGGCGAGTCAATTGCGTATCTTCCGGAGATTAAGGAGTTCTTTATGAGCCCGGATGTCACTCCCAATTACGCCTTGAAATGGAAGAAACCGGATGAATCCAAGATGAGTGCGCTTCTCTGCGCTGAGCACGACTTTTCAGAGGCACGCGTCGCAAAAGCAATCGAGAGGCTTTCTTCAGCGTCCAGTTCGATAGGACAGAGCACGCTTGATATGTGGGGCTGAAGGGATGGGTATCTTCAGGATCCATTCCGAACTCTACGCGATCACGGTCTCGCTTCTGTTTGCGGACTTCGGCACCGGCATGATGATACCGATGATGCCGCTATACGTTACCGAATTACACTGCGGAATGAATCTTGATGTGGTGATCAAGTCGGCACTGGTATTCGCCGTCTTCGGGCTGTTCTCAGTCATATCCTATCCGGTGATGGGGCGATTCTCTGACAGAATCGACATGCGGAAGCCGTTTGTGCTCGCGGGGCTAATCGGCTTCACAGTACTAGCTCTTGCATCTGCGTGGGTTACAACATTCGAGCAGTTGCTGACAATCCGTGTCGCGCAGGGAATCATGGTCGGGGCGATGGCCCCCTCTGTTCTTGCGATGTTAACACACGTCTCAACATCAGACAATCGGGGCAAGTCGATGGGGATCTACTCATCGATCAGGGGCATCGGACCTGCTGCGGGATCTGCGGCTGGCGGTCTGATCGCCGGGTCATGGGGGTTCAATTGGGGTTTTTACGTCTGTGCGGCTCTGGGACTTGTGAGTATCATCTTCGTGAGCCTCTTTGTCAGGGAGACACGCGAGACACGTGGTGCCAGTGAAATGTATGACAACCACAAGACTGAGACTGGCGGAGGCAGCGGAGGCACGACCACAACCAACGCCCACAACCCGAACAGCGAGATTAAGCTGCTCGTGTATGCGGCATTCACAACGATGCTTGCGCTCATGATCGTTGCAACGATGCTTCCTGCGTACCAGTTGCATCTGGAGGCATCCGTGGGCGGGCTGGGAATCGCAATAGCCGCCCACCTTTCTGCACGCCTGATATTCCAGACTCCTCTGGGTATACTATCGGATCGGTTCGGCAGAAGGAACATGATTGTGTGCGGGCTCTTCACAACAGCGATCCTTCTTGTGGGGATGGCTCACGCACAGACCGCACTTCAACTCCCCATATTGATGTTTGCTGCGGGCATAACATCTGCCGCGATCACCATACCCGCGCTCGCATCCGGAGCCGATCTCGCAAGCCCGGGCATGGTCGGGCAGCAGATGAGTCTCTTTCCGATGGCGAGCGGCATCGGGATGGTGGTGGGACCGCTGCTTGCCGGATTCACAGCCACCTACCTCTGGTTTGCTGC
>DAWR01000201.1:9188-10627 GCA_002506015.1 Candidatus Methanogasteraceae archaeon UBA261
GCTCCCGACTACCACACTACCACACCTTGAGGTCGATGCTCTCGATTCTCACCCGATCACCCTCTGAGTGCACAATCACGCCCGAATGCACCTTCCGCATCATGCAGTGCTCTATCTGAAACCGCACGGTTTCGCCGACATCCTGGACTCTGCCGCGGACAACAACGCCGTTGCACTCCGCAATCACGCGTGCGAAGTGCGTGATAGGGCAGCCGAGAGGGGCGATATCTCATAATATTGTCGGTCGCTGTATGAACCGCTGAATCGAACGGACGCCAGGGAATGTGGATGTGTGGAAACGGGTTACGCTGATCCGCGATTCTGCAGGCGGGATACATCAAGTGAGGGCATGCCATCGAAGAGACATTACTCCGAAAATGTCCTGCCACTTTCATGTTTACCGGGGGTCTCGAAGGGTCATGGAGGTTTTATTTCAGTATCCTCCGTATAAAATCCATAAATTCACGAACACCGATGGCTGGATCATCGTTTATTTTGCTTTCCTGCACCCTATTTTGTGAACCATTGTGGAAGTGTTTGGGAAATGTGGAGACTTCTCTCCATTGGGGGTCCGGGAAATTGTCATGTCGGTAGATCTTCCCATTGACCTGCCCCCTCTCCCAGTGCTATGAGAAATGACCTGGCACCTTCTTTGAAAACCAGATATCCACTATCGAACCATCTCTTATGAACACCCTAAGCTTGTCATGATATATATTTGAGTCCCTTGTTATACCATTATATTCTATATCAACAATTCACTTCAGCTTATCTAAATCTGCCACCGAACCTTCCCCATCGCTTTTAACAGTCCATCTCTTCTGGATTCCAGATAATCAAGTTCCATAAAGTCATCCATCATCTCTTCCTCGGTAATCATCCCCCTTTTCAACTTTTCATCCAGTTCGAAGATGGAGCTTATCCCATGTTTAGCACCGATTTTATATATCTTTGCCTCTACACTTATCAACTCCTTTTCCAAGAATGTTTTAAGGCTTTCCATCTCCAATCTCTCCCGACCCATGTTAAGAGCCCTTGCTACCTCTTCAATTATCTGCACGGGTTGTTGCACTTCCATCATTTTACATATTCCTGAATTTAACCGGACATAAGTCTTTTGTAAGGTTTTGTAATGGCTAATATGATCATGGACACAGAGAGACTGGTGCCAACACAGCATGATCGCCAACAGAAATTAACAAAATCTGTAATGGTTAGACGGATGTGCAACAACACGAAGAACACGAAAACAAGGCGACCATGCCCCATGGGACAACAATGTCCGCGTGTTCTTGATCAGATAGACCATTACAGAAATTAACAAAATCCCTCCCGGGTTTTTGTGGTTTGCGACTCCCTACCACACCTTGAGATCAATGCTCTCGATTCTCACCCGATCGCCCCACCCTCTGAAGGCGTTCTGTTGCATGAACGGACAC
>DAWR01000201.1:10808-12558 GCA_002506015.1 Candidatus Methanogasteraceae archaeon UBA261
TTCTGCCGATGGTTGCATGAGTATTCAAGGGTGCAGCACCGCTAAATTCTATGACAGAGTTGTCACATCGGCATCTCAATATATGGTCAGGGGATGCTGCAATCATGCAGATCATGCGCGAAGAGATTGTGGAGATATATAGGAGGTAATGAATATGGTAAACAGGAATATACTGTTGAGTGTATACTTCACACCGCCACAACTTGAGCTTTTTCAAATCTCTGAAACCGTAGTGTAAGCAAGGCGCTGAGTCCTTGTTTGTGGGTCATATCAGTTTGGTTTCGCCAACAAGAAAGCACCCTGCGGGTGCAAATCAGTTACAGCTTGGGTTAAGCATCGGATGATTCCAATCAGGTAATTTGCATCCAAAAATTTCGTTTTCCTTTGGTGGGCCCTTCTCATAGTACACGAATGTCATTTTTTCACCGCAATTTGGGCATGTTGGTGCCCATTTGTTCGGACTCTTGAGAAAATCATCAAATGTCGGGCTCTTCGCTATTTCATGTGGGTGAAATGGGGTTAAGATATCCTATCAAAGATATATCTTGGTGATGAAATCCTGGGCATTTCGATAACAGTAGGGGCTTTGCATTCAATACACACCTCCTGTGATCTGCTTCAATTGATGTTGGGAGCATCGTATTACCCATACAAAACAGCGGAGAGCCCTTTTTCCACTATGCGGAACGCGCCCCAGTTGTGGTTGTCCTCAAAAATGTGTCGGACGGTGAGAGGGGTATCTGTAAGGATGCAGAGGAGAAATGCGATGAGGTATATTTCGGGGGAGGGGATGTTGAAGTACACCGGGTGTATGTATGGTTGATCTTGGTAAAAAGGAGTATGTAGGGGGGTCTGAGTTTATAGTGTATATACCACCACAAGAATCGGAAAAGAGACGCTAAATTGGGTGCTCCGGGAGATGACCGACCCTGATTGTGGCTTCTACTCCGCGATAGACGCTGATAGTGGGGGTGTTGAAGGCGCGTTTTACGTATGGTCGCCTGATGGGGTCAGATCGGTTCTCGGGGCGGAGAGGGGTGATGCGATCTGCCGCTACTTTGGAGTGACGCCGCAGGGAAACTTTGAGGGCGGCAAAAGCATACTCCATAATGCTGAACCATCCGATGCGGCAGAAAGAGAAGATACGATCCGCGAAGTTAAAGATAAGCTTCTTCTGGCGCGTAACCGAGGACACGACCGGCAACCGATGACAAGATCCTGACCGGCTTAAACGGTCTGATGATCAGGGCATTCACCACTGGATACCGGGTGCTGCATGAGAGACGGTTTCTTGAAGCGGCAACATCAGCAGCCCGGTTCATCCTCGAAGATCTTGTGAAGGACGGGCGGCTATGCAGACGCTACCGTGACAGCGAAGCAACAATTCCCGGAACTCTGGAAGACTACGCGTTCTTCGTAGCGGCATTGCTCGACTTATACGAGGCGAGCAACGATTCTGAATGGCTGCGTGAAGCGTTCCGACTGAATGATGCCATGATTAAGCTCTTCTGGGACGACGCGGAGGGAGGATTCTTCTTCAACCGCCACGGTGAAACAGATACCCTCGCAGCCATAAAAGAGGCTTACGACGGTCCGGTCCCCTCTGGAAACTCAATTGCAGCAGAGAACCTGCTTCGAATAGGAGCACTGACAGATGATGAGGATATGCGGAGACGTGCCAGAGATATTTTTCTTGCGTTTGGGGCGCAACTGGAAGAGAGCCCGCTCGCGCATACACAGATGCTTTCTG
>DAWR01000201.1:12606-15632 GCA_002506015.1 Candidatus Methanogasteraceae archaeon UBA261
TAAGGTCCTCGCCTTCGCAGGATCTCGTGCTGATGACAAAGTGAGTTCTGGTCTGGCACCGCTGACCGAGGGCAAGGTAGCTATCCATGGAAAGCCAACCGTTTATATATGCGAGAACTACACCTGCAAAGCTCCGATAACAGAACTTGAGGATCTGAGACAGGTACTATCCCGCCGTCGGTAGTTGTAGTTGTGGTTCAGCTTCTATTGTGCGTGCTCGCTGAGCTCCCTTGCAGATCTTTAGCGTTTCTGTGCAAACTCACCAGACAACGTCGGGATCGGATGCTATGTCACCCTGTCATCTTCACTGCTGTGTTAGGTGTACATCCATCTGTGGGAACGGTATCTCTATTCCCTCTCTCTTGAACGCCTCGAAGATTCCTTTGGTCAGGTCACCTTTGACAGTCCAATAATCCTCTGTTTTTGACCAGGCACGGAGTTGTAGGTTCACAGATGAGTCTGCAAGTTCTGTCACGACCACTACCGATTCCGGGTCTCCCAGAACCAACGAGTGTTTCTTCATCGTATCCATCGCAATCGGTAGGGCTCTGTCCAGGTCGGTTCCATAACTCACCCCGACATCAACATCCACCCTTCTGGTTGGCATCCTCGTATAATTAACGATCACGCTTCCCCAGACGAGCTTATTCGGAATTGTTATGAATTTATTGTCAAATGACAGAATCTCGGTCGCCATCATTCCGATCGCATCAACCGTTCCGGTCTCTCCATTGGTTGTTACCACTTCGCCCTTATCAATGGGTCTGAGTGCAGCCAACCAGACGCCGGCTAATAGATTTGTCATTGTATCCTGCAGACCAAAGCCCAAAATCAAACCTATGACTGCTGATAGCCCGAGCACCACCGAACCCACTACGACTCCCACAGCACTCACGGTTAGCAATATCACTATAACATAAAGCAGGGAACTTAAGAATCTGGCTAAAAATTCCACAACAAGTTCCGGAAGCTTTGTCTTCCCTAATTGCTTCTTAAAAACAGCGGTGATTAGCTTTGCAGCTATCAAACCAACGATCAGGATGATAATCGCGGTCAATATCTGGAATATGGTTATACTTATATAAGGGATTTCTTGTCCCAGGTCTATCATTGCCATTGGAATACCTCCAGTGAGCGGGAAGTCTTGTATGCTATTTAAGACTTTCGCAAATATGGGGGGGGCTGTCACATTGTGTGGGGTCAGCTCGAAACTCCGGTTTTCCAGATATCCAAAACCTGGGAGCAGTCAGCACCAGACTCAAAACGACAACACCTTCAAAACCACGCCAACACTATGGTGGCGTGACAGCCCCCCCCCCACCTTTCAGGTTTCTGCATTTATGCCAGAGCTTACGGTGTTAATTGGATGTGGGTTTGGGAAAGTTACTCTCTCAAAGTAAATTCACAATAATAGCGAGAAGATAAATAACAGAGCAAGCAAAATAACAAGAACCAGAGACGTTCTTGCAATAAATTTTCTTGCAGCGGCTCTCTCGTAATATTTTCTGGGTCCGATATCCAGAAGAAGTACGGCAGATAAGCTTCCCGCCATCAGACCAAGAACATTTTCAAGAGTTAGGATTAAAGGGTCTATAGTCTTCGGCAGGTACAAGGCAAATGAGATTCCGGTTACCACTGCAGGGGGCAGAAGGGCAGCAGCTATCGCCACTCCAGCGATACTTTCTGATATCTCTTTAGATAGAGCCAGAATTGAGGCAAACCCAAGAAGAACCGCCATCAGAATGTATATGAAACTTGAGTCCATTCTTGCAAGAATTTCCTCTGTTAGTGAAAGTTCTACAAAGATTGAGATGAACAATGTGGTCAGATATGAGAATATTATCACCATCAGAAGCAAGATAGTGAGATTTCCAATGCTTTTAAGGGCATCGCTGGTCCTGCCTACTGCAGTATTTATGGCAAAGGCATAAATTGGACCAAGAAGTGGTGAGAGCAGCATGGCTCCGATTATTATTGCCACATTATTCATGAATAGCCCGGTGAGTGCGATTATGCCAGCAACCGTTGTCAGAGCAATTTTGCTAACATCAAGCCTCAGGTGTGGTTTGGTGGAGTATATCAGCTTTTCAACCGGAGTCTTCTCTTTCGATTTCTCAACCTTCTTCTCAGTACGTTTCAAAACAGGCGAAATTACAAAGTCCGGCGTGAAAACCTCAATTATACTATCCTTATACCTGAAGTCAAGCGCATCATGAAACTTATCGATCAGATCCTCAAGCCCCTCCCCCGGGTGGTAAATGGTGATCCTGACCACGTCATCCTCCTCATTTAAAAAATGGTATAAATCCTTCAGAACTGGCTCTATTTTCTCAAAATTCTCCTTTCTTGCTGTTACGATGATCTTCTTCATCAGAATTAGTAGGGAGTAATTGATTATTTAAGTTTATCGAATTTGGGGGGGGCTGTCACATTGTATGGGGTCAGCTCGAAACTCCGGTTTTCCGGATATTCAAAACCCGGGAGCAGTCAGCACCAGACTCAAATCGACAACAGAAGGTCGTCTTCCACAGTATTCCATACCGCACCTAAATCCACACCAAAGTAACCATGTATCAGCTTATCCATCATTCCTGTTAGTGTGAGCGACATTCGTAAGCTTACATCTTCTCCATGATTTCAAGAAATTCCTTGTCTTCTTCGAGAATTTCATCGATCTCCTTCAATGCCAGTTCTCTGGGTACTTTTACCGTTCTCATGGTCCCATCTTCAGACAATACAAATCTATCAAAGGTTTCCATCAGTTCCCTCCAATTCCAGACCGATCATCGTCTGTTGGTACTCAAACTATTGCGGCATCTATATGTTTAACCCTTCCCCGAGAGCGCAGTGAAAGTGATTCACCCCACCACCACAACCTCACGCTCCAATATATTCCTCTGGATTCTCCTCAAACGCCTTCTTGCACCCTGGTGCACAGAAGTAGTATGTCTCGCCCTCATACGCAGTCTTAAACTTCGCGGTCTTCTCATCAACATTCATCCTACATACCGGATCAATCGCCATCA
>DAWR01000210.1:0-239 GCA_002506015.1 Candidatus Methanogasteraceae archaeon UBA261
ATTCTATATAAACTTTGCGGAAGGGACGCACACCCACCAGATCATAACCCATAGACTTTTCATTATTGTCTGGTTACACCGGATCGTCTTATGTATGAATAACTGCCATAAGGTGGCACTATCGATCTGAACAGTAATTTACACGTACTTACTCAATATTGTGTGGATATCCGCGTATAACACCACGAGATTGCACAAGATTTCACGAGATTAATACAGAAATCTTGTGGAGATGGCTG
>DAWR01000210.1:245-10390 GCA_002506015.1 Candidatus Methanogasteraceae archaeon UBA261
CAGACTGTGCAATCTTGTGGTTCCGACCACAAATTATTGAGCATGTACATTTGCACCGTTAATCTGCATAATCCGCGGTAATTTGTGGCAAATAAAACTTTTAGCCACAGATTAACACCGATTTCACCGATTTTGCCAATTCAATTGTCGGTGTTTGCAGGGTTGGTAGCATGTTTTCCCGCGCAACAGCGCTCCTGCATCCGATGTGGCGGGGTGGTGGTCAGAGATTTCGCAGTCATCGCCCGGGTCGTACGGTTGCGGGGTTTCTGTGATATATTTATATGGGATCGTATGAGAATAATATCATGGGATGTGCGGTTGCACATCGCTGGGTTTGGGTGACTGAATGGAGCGTATATCGACAGGGATATCTGAACTGGACGCGAAACTGAGCGGAGGCTACCCAAAAGGACGGGCGATACTGTTGACAGGCACACCCGGTGCCGGAAAGACCATATTCGGATTACACTTCATCCAGAGGTCCTTAACCGACGGCAGTAAGTGCCTTCATATCGCAACAGAAGAATCGCCTGAAGATATCCTCGTGCAGGCTGAGATTCTCGGACTCAATCTGGTGCCGTATCTCGATTGTGAACAGCTCAGAATCGAGCGCGTCTTTGAGGTCCGGACAGAAAGCTCAGAGATGTCAACACAGCTTGGTTTTGGGTTTGAGACAACCGAGATCAACCTGCTTGAGCAGGTGAAACTGGTGCCGGATGACACTGATGTTGTGGTCATCGATAATATGGGGGTCTTTGCACTGAACACAGGCGTCAAGGAGTTTCGGGACATGCTCGACACGATAACCCGCCTACTCGCAAGCAAGGGCTGCACCACACTGATGATTATGGACGAGACTGCCCATAATCTGACCCATGGAATTGCAGAATACTCGACTTACGGTTCCATCAAACTGATGATGAAAGAGAACCCCTACACCGGAGTGCGGGAGCGGTATCTGGATATTCCGAAGATGCGCAGCACCGAACTCTCTCTTGAATTGTCTGTCTTCGACATAACGTCGGAGGGTATCAAACTCCGCGAATCCAGGTCGAACAACGAATAGATGTGAACGGACGGTCAAGCGTGAAAAGGGGGGAAGGTGGCAAGAGTATAATGAAAATCCAAGCCAAACTTGTTATAATTCTGATTGCATTCATCATGGTCACCGGGACGGTTACAACCCTTGTCAGCCAGACGATCTCAAAGGAGATCGCACAGGAGCAGGTTTATGATCACCTGACCGCCACTGCGCAATCGAGGGCGAAGCATATTGAGATGGTTATCGCAGGGTACGGGCAGACCGTCGAAACGATGGCAGCAGGAAACGCGTTCAGCGATGCGGTGGACGAAAGCAAGGATCATGTCATGGGGTTGGAGCAGGCTGACCGTCAGATCCGAAACACGATACTGACTGATGTCAGAATTTCCCGGATCAGAATACTGGATAAAAACGGAACAGTGGTCGTTTCCAGCCATGACGATGTCGGACTTGACGCAAAAACAGAGGATGCTTTCCTGAACGGACGAGCCGGGACTTACGTGGGGGACATCCACATATCCGAATTCACGGGGGCTCCTGTTACATGTGTAGCATCACCGATTCTGGTGAATGGTAAATTTTCAGGGGCTGCCATGGTAAATTTTGATGTGGGCGAGGAGATCTTTGAGATCACAACAGACAGAACCGGTATCGGGGATACCGGGGAGATATATCTCGTGAACAGGGACTGCTACATGATAACGCCAGCAATGTTTGCGAACGGCACATTCCTGAAACAGAGGGTTGATGTGGGCTATGTAAGTGCAGATGGCGCTGGCGCGGTTTTGACCCGGAATTATATGGGTACCGACGTTCTCAGATTTCACACATACATGCCTGAGATGGGATGGTATCTGATTGCAGAGCTGAGCGAGGAAGAAGCGTTTGCGTCGGTTGCGAGATTGCGTAATACGATGTCGCTGGTAATCATTGTTCTTATGTTGATGGGGGTGGTGATATCTATCTTTGTAGCAGGGACGATAACAAAACCAATTTCAGACCTGCATCGCGGTCTCAGAGCGGTTAGGGGCGGCAACCTCGATTATGAGATCAATATCAAGACCGATGACGAGATCGAACTCTTTGCAGACGAGTTCAACCTGCTGAGCGCCGAACTGAGCGAGTCCCGTTCAAATTTTGAAGAAAAGGTAGCGGAGAGGACAAAAGAGCTCAGCGAGGCAATTGAGCGGTCCGAGACTGAGATTGTCGAGCGGATGGCGGCTGAGGAGCGTCTCGCAGTGAAGCGGGAGATGGAGGCGGCATACACCGATATCCTGACTGCGCTCGGAAAGTCCATAGACCTGAATGTGGTTTTGACAGAGGGCTTGAGCCTTCTTATGAAATACACCAGTGCGCCTGTGGGCGTAATCTACATGTACGACGCCAAAAACAAGCTGCTTGTACCCGCGGTCACCAGATGCACGGACGATGTGGTGTCGGTGCGGAAGTTCTCGCACGGCGAAGGCATCCCGGGGCAGACCGCTCTTGAGAAGAGGATGGTTGTTGTGACCGACATTCCGGAAGACACGATCTACGGGCTGGAAGCGGGTTTGTGTGAAGTTGCGCCCGAGACAATTGTCAGCACCCCGATGATATTTAATGAGATGCTGCTCGGGGTCATAGTCACAGGTCATGTCGGCGTGGTCACGCCTGATGTGCTCGGATTCATAAACCGTGTTGTCTATCAGCTTGCTGTGGCTGCGCACAACGCGCAGGCATACATACAGACACAGGAGATGGCATCTACGCTTAAGAACCAGCGCGATGAGCTTGAGATGACATCACATGAGCTTGCTGCAGCCAGTAAGACGAAGTCCGAGTTCCTTACAAACATGAGCCATGAACTACGAACCCCGCTAAACTCGATCATCGGTTTTTCAGAGATCCTGCATGATGAGACCTTCGGCGCTCTCAATGAGAAGCAGTCGAAATACACAACGAACGTCCTCACAAGCGGCAAGCACCTGCTGCAGCTTATTAATGACATACTCGATCTCTCGAAGGTCGAGGCAGGGAAGGTGGAACTGGAGTATGTTAATTTCAATGTTCAGACGGCGCTTGAGGCGGCAAAGACCTTGGTTCTCTCGATTGCCGCAAAGAAGAAGATCAGGATAGCTGTCACGGTCGAACCCGAACTCACCACGATCAACGGGGACGTGAGCAAGTTCAAGCAGATTCTATACAACCTTCTGAGCAACGCAATCAAGTTTACGCCGGACGGCGGGTCGATCGCGGTTGGCGGGCAGCGTAAAGGGGAACTGGCGCAGATTTCGGTAACTGACACCGGAATCGGGATCTCGCCTGAGGCTGTCAAAAAACTGTTCCAGCCCTTTGTACAGGCAGACTCGTCCACGTCTCGGAAGTACGGTGGAACCGGTCTGGGTCTCTCTCTTGTCAAGCGGTTTGTGGAGCTGCACGGTGGCAAGGTATGGGTTGAGAGTGAACCTGACAGGGGTAGCACGTTCATGTTCACGATGCCTGTTTCTGGCAAGGCGGAAGCCGGAACGCATGAGACCTCTGCGACGCCGGAAACACCGGAAACACAGGGAGCAGCAAAAACGCCAGTGAGACCGGAAGCACAGGGGATGTCGGAGATTTTGGATACGCCAGCAGTGTCTGCACCAGGGGGCGCAGTAGCTGCCTGGGGGCGCATAAAGGCTGGAGCAACCGAAGAGACGGGCGGGGTTGAAGAGGTCGAGATCCCGGAGATAACCGAGCCAGTCGGTGCGAGCGGGGATGAGCCGCTGCTACTGGTTGTCGAGGATGACCTGGATGCAAGCGAACTCTTGACGATAACGCTCACCGACGCAGGATACCGGGTGGTTCATGCGTACAATGGCAAAGATGCGCTGGCGATTGCGCAGAAGCTTGACCTGGCAGCAATCACGCTTGACATCATGCTGCCCGGGATGAACGGCTGGAGTGTGCTCAAGTACTTGAAGTACAATCCCGAAACCAGTACGATTCCGGTGATCGTGATCTCGATGTTGGATGAGAAGACGCTCGGTTTTTCGCTTGGCGCAATCGATTACCTTTCCAAACCGGTCGACAGGGACGCGCTCCTCGGCACACTGGGCACACTCAAAGGGGTGCTTGGAATTGAAGTTCCAAAGGTGCTTGTTGTGGATGATGAGCCCGATGCCGTTGAACTGATCGCATCGATGATCGAGCCCGCCGGCTTTGACGTGTTGCGGGCATACGGCGGGCAGGAAGGACTGAACCTCGCGTTTGGTGAACATCCTGACGTACTGGTACTTGACCTGATGATGCCTGTCGTCAGCGGATTTGAGGTACTGGCCAGACTCCGTGCCAATTCCGAGACAACGAACATCCCTGTAATCGTCTGCACAGCAAAAGACATAACAGACGACGATGTGAAGCAGCTGAGCAACGGTGTGGTCTCAATCATGCAGAAGGGGATGTTTGCCGGGGATGAACTGGTGGAGAAGATCATGAAAATAACAACAAAGAGGAGAGATAAAAGCAAATGACACAAATACTGGTTGTTGAGGACAACCCGATGAATATGGAACTCGCAGTTGATCTGCTAGAAGTGTATGGATATGATGTAACGGGTGCGGAGGACGGGTTCAAAGCACTTGAACTCATCAAACAGATAGAATTTGACCTGATACTCCTTGATATGCAGCTTCCTGAGATGGACGGATCTGAGATACTGGCGAAACTCAAGAACGACCCTGAGACTGCCGAGATGCTGGTTGTGGCGCTGACCGCACACGCGATGGCTGGAGATGCGGAGCGGTTCATCGAAGCCGGTTGTGCGGGATACATCTCAAAGCCTATTGATGTTCACGAGTTCAAGCAGGCAGTCGAGCGGTATCTGAAATGATGCTGCGGAGGGGGTGAATGGTGGATCATGGCTGAAGAGACACGACCAAAGATACTGGCTGTGGATGACGAACCGATGAACGTGGAACTGCTGGATGTGTATCTATCGCTTGACTACGATGTCGTCTCCGCGTACAGCGGCGAGGAGGCTCTCGAAGCTGTGAAAGTTGAGAAGCCTGACATAGTACTGCTTGACATTATGATGCCGGGCATGGACGGCTACGATGTCAGCAAGCGGCTGAAGAGTGATCCCGCGACACAGTTCATACCGATCATCATGGTAACCGCGCTCTCTGATGTCAGTGACCGGGTAAAGGGGAGCGATTCCGGGGCAGACGAGTTTCTCACAAAACCTGTTGACAAATCAGAGCTCCTCTCGCGGGTGAAGTCGCTCCTGCGCACCAAGGAGATGCATGACAACCTGCTCTCAGAACGCGACACGCTTGAGATGCAGAACCGCATAAGAAGCATCCTTACTGCGATGATTCCAGTGCTGCTCCAGCCGCTTCCCCCGGAGCAGAAGAATATTATGGTCTACCAGATGACTGAGATGGTTGAGAATACCATAAGCGAGATGTATCCACTCGGCGAGGGGATGACAGATCCTGCAAGCATCGGGGCGATCTGTGCAAGCGTGATGAATCAACTCGGCGGGAGCTTTTCAATCGAAGAATCCGCTGAAGGGACTGCTTGCTTTGTCAAAGGAACAGTCTGCCCGTGGGGTGCGAATGAAGCCCGCAGAAACCCGATTCTCTGCAACCTCACACGAGGCATATTCTCAAGGATCGTTGCGAGAGGTTCTGGTGCATCAGAGGTCCTGGTGCTTGCGACGATCGGGAACCGGGACGAGGCGTGTATCTTTGAGATTAGGTAGGTACAATTTAATAATAGAGAAGCCACATAATATATGTGGAGGTGGGACGCGATCAAGAGCAAGAACGCACTTATGGGGAAGTTGCTGAAGATTAAAAAGAAGCAACCAGACACCTTACCGCCGTATGACCTGAATGACCACGGTTCTCTTGTGGAGTTTGAGGTGCCGGATGGTGCAACCGAAATCGAACGCTACTGGGTGGATGAGCCTTTCGCATTCGTAAGCATCTTTGACGACTCGAAGATGCTGCACTATTATATGGTCGAGCCGTCGCTTGCCGCGTATGAGAAGGCGGTGCTTGACCGGATGTACGGAGACCTGCAGAGTATCTTGGCAAGCTCATACTCCGTTTCAGAAACTGACATGGATGCGGTCTTAACCAGAGAAACACTCGCTCTTCTGAAATATTATCATGTGGAACTCACTATAGCGTCGGTGCATAAGATACTGTATTACTTACGGCGGAATTTCCGCGGTTACGAGCGGTTAAACCCTGTGCTCATGGATCCGTACATCGAGGACATCTCCTGCGACGGTATCGATGTCCCCGTCTTCCTGTACCACCGGACGCACCGCAACATCCGGACAAACATCGTCTTTGGCGAGCTGGATCTGAACTCATTTGTGATCAAGCTCTGCCAGAAGAGCGGCAAGCAGATATCGATTGGTGAGCCGATGGTAGACGCGACCATGCCTGATGGCTCAAGGATACAGGCTACGCTTGGAAAGGAGGTTACGACCCGCGGCAGTTCGTTTACCATACGAAAGTTCAGGGGCGACCCGATCACACCGATCGACCTGATAGACTTTGGGACGTGCAGCGTGGGCATGATGGCATACTTCTGGTTGGTGATAGAAGGGGGCAAGAGCATAATCTTTGCTGGCGGCACAGCGTCGGGAAAAACCGCGATATTAAATGCCGTATCGCTCTTCATACCGCCCTTAACAAAAGTGATCTCGATTGAGGATACGCGTGAACTGACGCTGCATCACGACAACTGGATCGCTGGCATCACCAGGAAATCGTTTACGGTAAGCGGGGCGGGAGAGGTCACGATGTACGACCTTCTGCGGTCTGCCCTCAGGCAGCGCCCTGAGTACATCCTTGTCGGGGAGGTTCGCGGTTCTGAGGCGCTTACGCTATTCCAGGCGATGTCAACAGGTCACACGACCTACTCTACCATGCACGCCGGTGACGTGCCAACGGTCGTGAACCGGCTCGAACACGACCCGATCAACGTCCCGCACGCGATGATGCAGTCGCTTGACATCATCTGCATCCAGGCGCAGACGTATGTCAATGAGAAGCGAGCAAGGCGGACACAGACCATTGTGGAGATTGCCGGTCTCGATCCCAAGACCGGGAATATCCGCGTAAACGAACTCTACCGGTGGGAACCTACGGCAGACATGTTCAAACGTACTTGCGAGTCCAGTGTGTTAAATGGCATCATCAAGACGCGGGGCTGGACCCCTGATAAACTGTTTGGCGAACTTGCCAACCGTGTAACGATTCTTGAGCATATGCGCCAAAAAGGCATGGGGGATTATGTCATCGTCTCGCTTGTCGTGCAGGCGTACGCCACAAATCCGGAACTGGTCATGAGCGCGGTTGAAACGGACCGGTTGCAAGAGTTAATTTCAGAAAACAAGTGACTGTGGGGAATATATGGGTTTTGCATCGATTGCAGCGTACCGGATCTTTGGTAACGGCGTCCGCAAACGTGCGGAGACACACCACGACCTTGAGGTGCAGCTACATCAGGCGCACATACCGGTGCCGATTGATCGGTATCTCTCCTCCGCATACTTCTATTCGCTGATTGCAGGATTGATCGGCGCGATTGCAGGGTATTATTTCGGACTACACCTCTTCGCCAATCTCATCCTTCCTGCAAATATCGGCATGGATAGTTTGCCGTGGGTGGACGCTCACCAGACCGAACTGCTCTCTGTTGCGGCAGGGCTGCTGCTCTTTACGCTGACATTCTACATCATCTACGTAATCTATGCAAAGATTCCGGCAACAAAAGCAAACATCCGCAAGTCGCAGATCGACCAATCGCTGCCGCATGCGATCGCATACCTGTATGCATTGGACCACGGGGGCGGCATAAATCTGCTTGAGATCCTCAAGTCGCTGAGCGAGTATGCCTACATCTATGGCGCCGCCGCAGAGGAGTTCGGACGCATTGTCCAGGACGTGGAGTACTTTGGTTGTGATATGCTAACCGCACTGCAGAACGCGAGCAACCGGACGTCGTCTGACAAGTTCAAGGAGTTCGTTGACGGCTTGATCTCGATTGTTTCGAGTGGCGGTGACGTCACAACATACCTCATGAGCAAAACACGGCAGTACCACTCAACAGCAGCAAGGGAGCAGAAGACGTTTTTGGAGACGCTCGGCATCATGGCTGAGGTTTACATCGCTGTCTTTGTTGTGGGACCGCTGTTCATGATGACTATACTTGTTGTGATCGGGCTCATTAACTCAGAATCACGCATGATCCTGTACGTACTGATCTATGCGCTGATCCCTGCCGGCACCGCCGTATACCTGATTCTCCTTGACATGATCTCAGACGTCAGCAAAAAGTCATACGCCAAGTATATGGTCGAAAAGAAGCCTGATGCGTTCAGCGACGTCCATGTCAAACCGTTGTATGAAGGTCAGGCAAAACTCATACAGCGGATGCACCTTCGCAGGAGGCTCTTCGGGTTCAGGGCTATGCTCTTCCACCCATTCCGGCTGATGCGCTACAAACCAGCGTACTCGTTCCTGATGAGTGTTCCGCTCGCCATCCTGTACCTGTACTCTGTTCTGCGACCGTCTTACCCTGATCTGGGCCGCATTAGCATCGGCACTGTCCCGAGTATTGGCACTGGCATTGATGTCAGCCGCATCTCCGTGCTGGACGATTGGATCTTTTTTGCAGTCCTGATTGTGTGTATCCCGTTCATAATATTCTATGAACTCAGGAATCGCAGGATACGCCAGATCGAAGACCAGATCCCCGAGTTTATGAGAACGCTGGCGAGCATAAACGATGCGGGCATCCTGCTCATCGATGCCATCACAATGGTTGCGCAGGCAAAGATCGGGGTTCTGCAACACGAGGTGAAACAGATCGTCGGAGACATCACGTGGGGCACAGTCATGGCTGATGCACTGAGGAACTTTGAGTACCGGGTCAAAACAGACATGGCAAGCCGCATAATCACCCTGATCGTGAGAGCGAGCGAGTCCACAAACGACGTTAAGAGCGTGCTCGTGATCGCGGCAGGTGACGCGGAGGTTCAGAAACAGACGAAGAATGAACGGACTGCAGAGATGTTTGTCTACGTCTTCATAATCTATGTGGCATTCTTCGTCTTCCTCTTCACAATCTATGTGCTTGCCGCATACTTCCTCACCGCGATGACCGGATCATTGAGCGAAGCTGCATCAGACCTGACAATGATCAACACATTCGACATGGGGATATATACTACGCTCTTCTTCCATGCCGCCATGCTCCAGGGGTTCTGCTCGGGGCTGGTTGCAGGGAAGATGAGTACAGGAAGCATCTCGTCCGGACTGAAGCACTCGGTTGTGATGATGCTTGTCTCTTATGGGGTCTTCACATTATTAGTATAAGTAAATAAGTAAATATGGATATATAGATATGGAAATAGAAATATGGGCGGGGATAGTGGATTTCGGAGACTTATTATTATTATTATTATTATTATTATCTTCCGAAGTGGGCTTCGGAACACCACCGAGAAAACAGAGAAGACAGCAACGCTCTGTGCCCCCCGCGTCCACTGTGGTTAACCTTATTTACCATAACCCCTCCACCCAGAAGAAATTAAAAAGACACGGATTATCGCGAAAGCGCCCAGGCAAGGGTACCTGATATGAGAAAACGCACCAGACCGTTCACAGAAGACTGCGACGCAATCTCCGAAGTCATCGGAGAACTGCTCATGGTAGTGATCTCCTTAATAGCGTTTGGCGTTTTAGCAGCAATCATGCTCTCACATCTGGGACCCAGTGACACGCTGCATACGGATGTGGACGGCTGGGTGAATGTCAACGCAGACACGATCTGCTTCAGGCACGAGGGCGGCGAGGCAGTCGAGGCAGAGAACCTCGAAATGATCCTGAACCTGAACGGAACGCTCGTGGAACTCTCATCAGACGATGTCACTGCGATTCTTGGAGATGACCTGTGGCAGCTTGGCGATATCATCGGGATCGATGCGATGAGCAGATGGGGAATCGATATCAAGGAGGATGATTACGTGGGCGGGACAACGATTCACAGAAAGACTGTGATCTTCACTGGCACGCTTCTTGGGGATGCGATTGAGGCTACGACAACAGCGACTGCGACA
>DAWR01000102.1 GCA_002506015.1 Candidatus Methanogasteraceae archaeon UBA261
GGAGCATGCAACCCAGAACCAGAGCGTCAGATGAATTGACGCCCGGCGGTTAAGAAATCTTAAAGTACAGCCAGGTTTCAGATTCCTCTGATCGATATGCGGTACAATCCACAGACAATCGAGGAAAAATGGCAGGAAAAATGGGGCGATGAAGGGATATTTCAGCCGGAAATATCTGACAAAGAGAAGTATTTCATAACAATTCCATATCCTTACTTGAACGGTAATTTGCATGCGGGTCATACCAGAACCTTCACCATGGGGGATGTTATAGCCCGACACCGGCGAATGCTTGGACAAAACGTCCTTTTTCCGATGGGTTTTCATGCAACGGGCACTCCGCTCATCGGACTTGCTGAATTGATCGCGAAACGCGATCCTGAGACAATGCGCGTCTACACAGAGCTGCACGGCATACCAGAGGACTTGCTTGAGAAACTCGACAGCCCTGAAGCGCTTGCTGCGTATTTCGGCAGGGAAGCAGAGGCTGCGATGCGTTTGATCGGTTATTCCATCGACTGGCGACGAAAATTTACAACGATTGACCCCGCTTACAAGAAATTCATTGAATGGCAGTTTGAGAGGCTGCACGAGCTTGGTTGTGTTGTGAAAGGCTCGCATCCTGTGAGGTGGTGTCCGAATGACCGAAATCCCGTTGAAGATCACGATCTGCTCAGGGGGGAGGGCGCAAACATCCTTGATTACACCCTTCTCAAGTTCAGACTCAAATCGGATGCATTGAATACACCAGATGCGTCGGATACATCGGATGAATCAAACGTGTGGATCCTCCCGTGTGCAACGCTGCGCCCCGAGACCGTATTCGGTGTGACAAACCTCTGGATCAATCCGGATGTTGTGTATGTGAAGGCACGTGTCAATTCCGAGCAGTGGATCGTTTCCGAGGAAGCATATCAGAAACTGACCTACACCGACAGAGAGGTCGAGAGAATCGGGGAGATCAGTGGGCGGGATCTCGTAGGAAAGACTGTGGAAAACCCGGTAATCGACCATGATGTGCTAATTCTGCCTGCGAGTTTCGTTGACCCTGCAAACGGGAGCGGTGTTGTGATGAGCGTGCCTGCGCATGCGCCTTACGACTACCTGGCGCTTCGGGACCTTAAGGGGGTCGAGCTCATTGATTATGGCATTCTTGATCTCTCTGATATCGAGCTAATCTCGCTAATTGCGGTTCCTGAGATGGGTGAGTTCCCTGCTGTTGAGATTGTGGAAGAACTCGGGGTTAAGGATCAGTCGGATCCGCTTGCAGAGCAGGCTACGAAACTCGTGTACCGCAGAGAGTTTCATCACGGGGTGCTCAAAAATAATACCGGGGAGTATGCGGGAGTCGCTGTTTCAAAGATAAAGGACATCCTGACACGTGATCTGATCGAGCGGAACCTCGCAGATATATTTTACGAGTTCAGCGAACTGCCTGTTGTCTGTAGATGCGGAACGACCTGCGTTGTTGCGATGGTCAAAGGTCAGTGGTTCCTCAATTATTCAAATCCGGAATGGAAAAGCAAGGTATATGCCCATCTCGCTCGTATGCAGATCCTCCCTGCTGAGCTTAGAATCGAGTTTGAGAACAAGATCGACTGGCTCAAGGACAAGGCGTGCGCCCGCAGAAAAGGGCTTGGTACGAGATTGCCGTGGGACGACGAGTGGTTAATCGAGTCTCTTGCCGATTCAACGATCTACATGTCGTATTACATCATCTCAAAGTACATCGGGCAACTGGACGTGGAACAACTCACGCCCGAATTCTTTGATTATGTGCTGCTCGGAAAGGGGAAGATCGACGACGTACTCGTTGACCATGACCTCACAAGGCAGATACGTGATGACTTTGAGTACTGGTATCCCGTGGACATCAGGTCGTCAGGCAAGGACTTAATTCCGAACCACCTCCTCTTCTTCATTTTCCACCACGTAGCCCTCTTTCCAGAGGAAAAACTGCCGAAAGCGATCGCAATCAATGGTTTCGTATCTCTCGAAGGCGAGAAGATGAGCAAGTCTAAGGGTCCGCTGCTCACTCTGAAGCAATCGGTCGGCGAGTATGGCGCGGATGTGGTGCGGTTGTACATTCTGAGCACTTCCGAGCACACGCAGGACGCGGATTGGCGTTCGGAGGGCGTAGAGAGCACACGAAAGCAGGTGGAGCGGTTCTACAATATCGCACACGATGTGATCGAGATGCCAGAGGCAGAGGCAGATTGTGAACCGAAGGTTATCGATCGGTGGATGATGAGCAGACTTCAGCGCAGGGTCCAGGAGACCGAAACAGCCCTCTCCGTGCTACGCACGAGACACGCGCTTCAGAACGCGTTCTATCTGCTGATGAGCGATCTCAAGTGGTATCAGCGCAGAGGCGGAATCTCGTCGCTGAAGGAGGTCATGAACGTCTGGATTCGGTTGATGGCTCCGTTCACGCCACATATCTGCGAAGAATTGTGGGAAGCGATCGGTGGCGATGGCTTTGTCTCGCTTGCTGACTACCCGGTTCCGGATCCTGATTTAATCGACAGCAATTCCGAGCGGGCAGAGAAGCTTGTCGAGGATACGCTCGATGATATCGAAGAGATCACCAGAGTGGCCGGGATAACACCAGAGAAGATCACGCTCTTCACAGCCCCTCTCTGGAAGAATCTTGTACTGAAGCAAGCTCTGATCGCGAAACAGTCCGGAAAACTGGATATGGGCGCTCTGATGAAGGAATTGATGTCGAACCCGGAGATTAAGAAGCATGCACGAGATGTTCCGAAGTTTGCACAGAAGTTAGTCCGGGATGTGCAGAACTGGAACGACGAACAGGTCGCATACTCCCTTGCAGGCGTGGATGAGCTGGATGTTCTTGCCGAGTCCGCTGAGTTCATCGGAAAGGAGTTTGGCTGTTCTGTTGCGGTTCTGGACGCCGATTCCGCAGGCGATGATGTTGATTTACAGGGTAAGCGGAGGTTCGCAGAGCCGGGCAGACCTGCAATCTATATAGGGGGACAACAGTAAAATGCTTCCGGGAAGTCCCACCAAACCGGAGATCATCGCAATCACAATCTCGAAGCTGAAACTCGCTTTTGGTGATGTCTTCTGCGACGTTGGCTGCGGCACAGGCGCAGTCTCGATTGCGGCGTCGCAATTCGCGGACAGAATATACGCAATCGACATCAGAGAAGAAGCCATCAGAGAGGCCGAGAAGAACTTCGATTCTGCCGGGATATCAGACAAGACAACGCTCATTCACGGCGAGGCATCAGAGGCGATTGCGGATTTACCCCGTCTCGACTGCGCATTTGTTGGCGGCACCAGAAACATCGAGAGCGTGCTGCAAAAGCTTCACACGAAAGTTTACGGGAGAATTGTTGCAAACGCCGCACGAATCGAGACCGCAGCGCGGATCATCGGGTGCATGAAGTCGCTCGAGATATTTGAGGAGGTGATTCATGTCCATGTCTCAAAAGGCTACGAACTC
Organism: Candidatus Methanogasteraceae archaeon UBA261; assembly: GCA_002506015.1. GTDB lineage: Archaea > Halobacteriota > Methanosarcinia > Methanosarcinales > Methanogasteraceae > Methanogaster_C. The sequence goes on from DAWR01000102.1 coordinate 3,470, forward strand.
GCAGGGGAGACTGCGTTCAAGCCGATAAATCCGGTGTATATTATGGTGGGAACTACGCTGTAAATAGTGAAATCTGTAGTATATAGATCAACTACATATTCGATGTAAGATGTATATAGTTATTGGGAAAAACTATCTATGTCTTGATTGTGCAGACTACCCCGGTGATATGCTGATAGAAAAACCGCACACAACACAAAGGTTTTTGCCGCACGCGACCGTGACAATGCTTGTAATCACAGTGGTCGTAGTATCGCTCTTTGGATCGGGCTGTATCGGCGATAAAGACGCTGAAACCTCGACACAATCCATGAAACTGCAAGTCACAGGTTCGACAACGGTTCTCCCGATAGCAGATGAGTGCGCACGCGTCTACATGGAGACGCACCCGGGAAGTCGTATCTATGTGTCCGGTGGCGGATCCTCACTCGGCATAAAATCCGTTGCCGACGGAATAGCGGATATCGGAACCGCATCCCGTGATCTGAAAGACTCAGAGAACGAGAAATATCCGGATCTTGTACTGCACGCCGTTGCAAAGGATGGTGTTGCCATCATCACCCACGCAGGGAATCCCATCAGCAATCTCACGATGGAAGAGCTCCAAAAGATCTACACAGGCGAGATTACAAACTGGAAGGATCTCGGTGGCGTTGATGCCAAGATCATGGTGGTTTCTCGAGAAGAGGGCTCAGGAACGAGGGATTGTTTCGAGCAAGCGGTTCTAAAGTCGATTAAACAGGAGATCATGGACTATGCAGTCATCCAGGACTCGAATGGAAAGATACGAACGACAGTTGCAGGAAACAAAGACGGCATTGGATTCATATCCATTGGATATATCAATTCCGATGTCAGGGCTGTGAAACTCGACGATATCGAACCCACTGTCGAGAACGTCCAAAATGACAAGTACGCAATCTCACGAACGCTCTGGATGCTCACGAATGGCGATCCGGATGAGGATGAGCGGGCATTCCTCAATTTCGTGTTCTCGGATGCCGGGCAGAAGCTCGTTTCGGATGTGCACTTCATACCGGTGGGGTAAACCGGTAAACCGGTGAAATGCGGCGTGGCACGAAATCGGGCATCTATCAGAGTTTTATGCATCAGATGCCCTTTTTTTCATTTCGTGCTGGAAGCTATGACAATACCGATCAAAGACGCGATGCCCAATCTTTCTACGTGTTTCCTTATCCGCAATCGTCTATTGGTACGTGTTTGGCTAACCACAAGATTGCAAGGATTTTCACAAGATTTCGTGTTAATCTCGTGAAATCTTGTGGTTTTTTCATCTCAGATAAACACACATACGATATATAGTATCGAGCAGGCTCCAGAACACTCACGGATCACTGCAACTGTGCATGCATTCGCACGATGTCGGATTTCGTAAGGATGCCCAGCAGCTTTGACGGGTCATCCAAATCGACCACAGGAAGCCTGCCGACATCGCTTAAAACCAATTTGCGCAGTGCATCCTCGAGCGATTCGTCAGGATATGTTACAAGGAGTTCTGCTGTCATAATCGCTGCCACAAGCGTAAAATCACGATCCTCCGGTGGCACGCGTTCAGCATCCTTGAATGTCACAACGCCGACGAGACGCCAGTCATCAAGTACCGGATATCCCGCGTGTCCGTAGTTCTTGATCAGATTTAGCACCGTCTGGACGTTGTTTGTCGGGTGCACAGGCAGGATATCAACAGACATGGCGTCGCGTACGAATGCATTCTCTAAAATATCGATTGTCAACTCCTCGCGGTGTGCCGGAGAATCCACACTTGCCGACACCTGTTTCTCGTAGATCGACCAGTTACTTGTTACGAGGTATGCGAGTGTTGATGCGAACATCAAAGGCGGCAGCAGGTTGTAGTTTCCTGTGAGTTCCGAGACTATTACGATTGCCGCGATCGGTACGTTTGCAACACCCGCAAGCATCGCTGCCATGCCGATCAGAACAAACGATGTTGCCTGCACCTCTCCAATGATCCCTGGGAACGCGTTATGCGCCATTAGACCGAATGCACCCCCCAGTACGCCGCCGATCGCAAGCGATGGTGCAAAGACGCCGCCGCTTCCGCCAGAACCGAGAGTGAAGGATGTAGCAAAGATCTTGGCTATGACAAGCAATATCAGAACCCCTACCGCCAGTTTTCCATCGATTGCAGATTGTACCAGACTATAGCCGCCACCGAAAATCTCGTATCCACATCCGCAGCTTTGCTGCATGAACAAAACAAGCAATCCGAGCAGAAGACCCCCGATCATCGGCTTAAAGTAATTCTTTATCCCACATTTTTCGAAGATATCGCGCACCCCGTGGAATACCGTGATGTGGAAGATACCGACCAGACCGCAGATGATGCCGAGCAGGGCGTCAAAGATCAGTTCGGAGGGGTGCGTGAATGTGTAAGCAGGGGTTGTGAAAAGCGAGCCCCATCCGAAAATCGAGCAGAAGACCGAATAGGCTGTGATGGACGAGATAAACGCTGGAACAAGCGATTCAAATTCCGAATCCCGCTTGTACAGTACGCTGATCGCAAATAGAGCACCCCCGAACGGCGCGCGGAAGATACTGCCAATCCCGCCTGCTGCGCCACATATCAGCATCATCCTGCGCCCTTTGGCATCAAGCTTCAATCGGTCTGCGAGATACGACCCAAAACCAGCACCGATCTGTGTGATCGGACCCTCCCTCCCTGCACTCCCGCCGGTACTGATAGTGAGTGTGGAGGCGACCATCTTAACGATCGGGATTCTGCGCCGGATCGCACCCTCCTGCTGGTGGTAGGAATCGATCACCGCATCAGTCCCCTCACCCACCGCCTCTGGCGCATATAGGTATGTGACGATGCCTGCAAAAAGCCCGCCTACTGCCGGTAGTAGTACAAGAATCCAGGTGTGGGGGTCTGCAAGCAAACCAGGCGGGCTAACAAGCGGCACAGGCATCAACGAGCACTCACAGCCGGTGGGTGGATCATAATAATGCCCGACGCCCCCGAGTATATAGCATGATACCACCGATAGCAGGGAGTAGAACAGCACTGCACCAACACCGGAGAAGAGTCCGATGAGGATGCTGTAGGGGACCCAGTGTTCGATGTACTCCAGATTCAGTTTGCGCAGGGGATCTATGTTACTTACCGACTGCAGCATCCTGCGGGTTTTCAATTGCGATCCCTCGTTCAGATATTACAGGCGTAAGATATTTAAAATCATTGTGGCGCCCGTTCAGCAGATACTTACACTCTTCACACCCCCGCATTTCAGCAGTTCGCGTGCCAGATCATCGGGCATCTGCCGATCGCACACAATCGTCAGCGTCTGATGCTCACTCATGATCGGGTCATCCGCGATCGCCTGCATGATACTGATCCCGTGCTCTGCCACGCATGCAGCAACCGATGCAAGAATGCCGGGGCGGGCAGCGTCAACCGGTGTTATCACGATCACGCCAAGATTGAGATCGGGCGCAACCTCGCAGAGCGACGAGATCGGGCGAATATTCGTGAAGATTATTTTCAACAAGTCGTCCTGCGCAATCATCGATGCCGCACCATCAACCACCCTACGATCAACACCAATCTCCTTTGCTATCTGGGTGTGTGCGAGTTTTATGCCACCGGAAACCACTTTTCCGTCCTCGGTTACCTGAAAACCGCGTTTCAGGAGCAGACGCACGACCTTTTCCTGCGCCGGATACTTGTCAAATTTGTTCAGTATGACGTCCCACATGATTGTTCTATTATGCCATCGCTCGAGTATTCAATTATTCGATTATGTAGGGCTGGCAATTCATCTATTGCTTTACACAATCAGATACCTGAGACTCCCCTTCCACGCCGAGATCAGCGAGCCAAGACGCACCGTACTCTCCTGATCGATCGGCATAAAGATCACTCTCGGGCGATTCCGCTCAATTGCTCCGAGAAATGCATGGAAATGAGACAGCAGGAACTTGAAATCGCTGATCAAAACGATCGGATCGTCGCAGTTAATCTTCAGGTGCGTGAGAACCGAACTCACATCAGTTCCGCCACACGCGGTCGCATGCCGCAGCGCAGCGATGTCGAGCGGATATGCGCCAGCATCGAATGCGATCAGTTTTGTCTTCGATTTGAAATATCTGTGGATGGTGTTTGCCAGAACCTTTGCTGCTGTGATCGAGTTAGTCATGCTCGATGAGGTGTCGACCAGCACCCAGACCTGTTTTTTCTTCTCCAGTTCCCGCTCAAGCCACATATTGCTCGAATCAAATAGAATGAGCCGTTTTTTGTTGGTTAACGATGTGCTGGTACCCCTGTAGCGGGTTATGAGTCTGGGTCTCTCGATTCCAAGCCCACGCTCGAGAAGCGATGGCAGCTTCATGTCCTGCGCCAGCCGGACGCATTCGGCTTCCTCGAACGAAAATCCGCCCTCGCCGCCCCCTATGCTTTTACCCTCGATCTTCTGGGCAAGGGTCTCTGGCGCAAACTCGCAGAACTTCTCCTGCTTGATGTACTGCGGCGTGCGCTCGTGAAGCACATCGGCATTCTTCTTCATCATCCGCCACGGCGTGTTATCAGATCGCCAGACAGCGTGCAGTTCGCCAGCAAGCGCGGAAGCCGCCTCAACAAAGTCCTTGAACCGTCTCTCTGTGAGATGACATGCGCCGCCGGAAACGAGACTGGTGAGGTGCCCGAACCGGTCGGACATAGCGAGTTTGCAGATCTCGCCTACGACCTCGTCGTTCCCGTTGCCTCTGTTGTCCCCGCCGCCTCCGTCGTCCTCATCGTCTCCAGCACTTCTACCACGATGGGGCTCGATTGATTCAGGGAATGTGTGTGGATGCCGCGACAAGAGAATTAACATCGCAACGGTGTACGCATCATCGCTCTTTGATTCTGCGAGCGATTTGAGGAGCGATGTGTCCATGGGTTCATAAGCGTCCGTGTCCAGCCCAGTGTCGCAGTTGATCGCGTAATCAGAGATGATGTTCGTTGCGAAATGGACGATGTCAGCGTCCAGATACGCTCCGCTGAAGAGATCGGCATCGCTCAGCTTCTCTGCCTCGGTGATCTCACGGTATCCCGCGATCAGATCGTTGATGTGCGCCAGATGTGCGATTTCGTGCCCGACCAGCAGTCTGGCAAGGTCTTTCTGATCGCCGCGGGTCTTGATGTACAGATCCGCACGTCTGGACGCTGTGAAGACATAGATGTAGGAGGATGGGTCCGTGGCACCAGTTTCGACGTATTTCAGCTTGATGTCGTAGTTTGTGACCAGTTGGTCGATCAGTTTGCTGAGCATTACGAGCATGTTCGTATTCCTTTTCGTTTTCTTCTGTTTTTCAGGATCTATCCCACTTTTCGGTGATGCACTGACACATCACCAAAAGGTGTCACGGTGGCATGACGTACTCCATTCTCAGTAGTCGTCCGTCATTCAGCTTTATGCACCTCTTCGTTATATCGTTGCATGCT
>DAWR01000200.1 GCA_002506015.1 Candidatus Methanogasteraceae archaeon UBA261
AGATGGCAAGCCAGATGGATAAGGGGGATAAGGTGGATGGGATGGATGCGGCGGGTGACGTGAACGGGGGGAGTGAGGCGAGTGAGGCGGATGAACCGGAAGTGGTGGAGGAGACTGATGGTGTGGAGGAGACTGATGCAACCGGACTGGATGAGACCGACAGAACAGATGAAATGAGTGGTGAGGACAAGATGGATACATACGACGATTCGCGTTCTGATGATCGTGCTGCGCAACCTGACAAAATAGACGATGACACGATATAAACTGTGGATCAATGGCGAATGGACGGAATCCGAGTCAGAAAATACATTTTCAGTGATCAATCCCGCAACAGAAGAAGTAATCGCAGATGTTGCGTATGCCAAGCGATCTGATGCGAAGAGAGCGATTGATGCGGCACGTGATGCGTTCGATAACACAGACTGGAGCCAGAATTATTCTCTGAGGCGAGAAGTCCTCAGAAAAGCTGCAAAACTTCTTAGAGAAGATATTGATCGCCTTGCACACCTCGAAACGCTGGATAATGGCATGCCGATCGGCTGGGCAAGGAGATTTGTTTTAGACACCGCGGAATTCTTCGAGTACTTCTCCGAAATGGCGGAACCGCTCGAGGAGCGGCTCGACGATCGCAGTACGGTCTACTATGAGCCAATCGGGGTTGTCGCAGGGATTGTCCCATGGAATATTCCGCTTAAGATGGCGTCATGGAAGATTGCGCCCGCACTTGCAGCGGGAAATACGATTATCCTCAAGCCGTCAAGCCAGACCCCGTTAACCGCGCTTGAGTTAGGCGAGATTTTTCACAGGGCAGGATGCCCAAGAGGCGTTCTCAATGTGACCACAGGAAAGGGGCGCGTTGTTGGAGCAGAGCTCGCAGGCAGCGCAGGAGTCGATAAGGTGGCGTTTACCGGCGGAACCGAGACCGGAAAGGAGATAATGCGGCTTGCATCGGGCAACATCAAGAATATCACGCTCGAATGTGGTGGGAAATCCGCAAACATTATTCTCGAGGATGCGGAGATGCAGAAAGCTGTCACGGGGTCGGTCTTTGCGATCTTCTTTAATTCGGGGCAGGTCTGCACAGCAGGTTCGAGATTGCTCCTTCCAGAGAGCATCCATGACGAGTTCATGGAACAGATGAAAAAAGAGACCGAGAGCCTCACGATCGGAAACGGCATCGCTGACCCTGACATGGGACCTGTTGTCAGTTCCGAGCAGATGGAAAAAGACCTCAGATACATCGAATACGGAATTAAGGACGGTGCGGAACTCGTAACCGGCGGAGAGCGTCTCGACATCGGGGGACGCGGGTTCTTTGTTGCTCCAACGATCTTCGATTCGGTGGACCCTACGATGAGAATCGCAAGGGACGAGATCTTCGGACCCGTTCTGTCTGTTCTCACATATAACGATGAGGCGGAGGCTATCGAGATTGCGAACGATACGAGATACGGACTCTCCGGAGCGGTCTGGTCAAAGGATGTGGTGCATGCAAGAAGGGTTGCTAGACGCATCAGGGCGGGGACGATGTGGATCAACACGTACCACGGTGCTCCGAAACATGCGCCGTTCGGCGGATATAAAGAGAGTGGAATCGGTAGGGAACTCGGAACCCCTGGACTCAAAAGCTATCTCGAGGTCAAGCACGTGATGATCGGGTGATCTGGCGAGGGATTACTTTATTATGGATTCGCCACAAGGTACTACAGCTAAAATGAGCTCAAAGATTATGGTTGTTGATGATGAGCCAGATACGGTGGGGCTGGTTACATTGGTGCTTGAAAGTGAAGGATATGAGATTATGCCGGCTTATAATGGCAAGGACGCACTGGACATGCTCAATGATACGAAACCAGATCTGATCCTGCTTGATATCATGATGCCGGACATCGATGGTTGGGACGTCTATCGATCAATCCGCGAAAACAATGAAACGAAAGATATCCCTGTTGTCATGCTGACCGCAAAGGCACAATCCATCGATAAGATGATCGGTCTGCATGTTATTGGCGCCGACGGATATATCACCAAGCCGTTCGGCAGAAGAGAGCTTGTCGATGGCGTGAAAAAGCATCTGAAAGAGAATTCGGATTGATTCACTCATTTCTGGCGTAATCCACGCCCTCGCGTATGTACTCAAGCGCTTCCTCTATTCGAGTGAGCTCCTCAAATCCATAAGAGAGCCTCATCTGCCGGCTTCCGGCTTCCGGCATCTCACCGCCGGGGTGGACACAGAACTCGCCAGGGAGGTATACGACCCGCGGCTTCTTCTCAGCAGGAGTTCCGTCGATATCGGGGTTGCCTGTCGTTCTTGAGAGAAAACGATAAAGCCGGGACTTCTCATCAGTTCTGATCTCAACAAACGTTAGATAGTAGTAGAACCCGGCGCTCCCGCCTCTGCAGTCCAGAAGATACGCCCCGAGCTTCTCATCGATCCATTCTCTGACGACGATTGCACGTTCTCCGTATCCGGTACGCACCCTCTCGATCTGATCGGTCATGTGGTGATCCATGATGTAGCTTGCGATCTCCTGCGTGATTAGCGGAGCACTGAAACCCACATCATTCGTACGCTGAACCATCGCGCGCATGAAGGCTCCGGGGGCTCCGATCAGGTACCCGATCCTGAGTGCAGGAGCGAGCACCTTGGATAGTGTTCCTATCTCGTAGACGATCCCGATATCATCATAGAGGAACCCTGATTCGGGCTTCTCCACAAGAGGATCGTGTATCAGATCCTCGTAAGCTTTATCGAACACGATTGGAATCTTCCTCCCCAGATCTCCGGATAATTCCGTAACAATCCGAACCAGTTCCCTTCTGCGATCGTTTGATAGAATCGTGCTCGTTGGATTGTTGACTGTCACAATGTAGACGAATCTGATCTCCCCTTTTGCCTCACCGAGACCAGCAATTGCACTTTTGAGCAGATCAGTTCGTATCCCCTCACAGTCTTCGGGAACCGCCATGACCTGAAACCCCGCCCGCCTCAGAAGATCGCAGTAGATGTAGTAGATCGGATCGGTTGTTATCACGATACCCGGCTTCAGAATGTGCGAAATTCCGTCGAGCAGGCTTGTTGCTCCGCTCGGACCTATTATGATCTCTTTTCCCCCGAGTATTCCTTCGTCTATGCCACCGATCCCGCTACATAAGTGATACTGCCTGATAGACTCAATCAAATTCGTTGACCCTTTTGATCCACCATAGTTCAATGCCGCCCTGTACTTCTCGGGCTGGGAAAGAACCGCCTTCTGCGCATCACTTATCAGTTTGCGGGGTATCGTCTTCTCATTCACGTATCCGACCCCGAGGTTAATGTCGATTGCGTCCCTAAAGTCGATTGCGAAATCAGCCATCATCCGGTTGACTGGTGATGGCGTGGATGAGTAGTAACCGTAATTAGAGAGTGCGATCTCGCCGGGTTTCATCACCAAAATAGAGGTGCCATCACTATTTGAACGTATGTGTTTAGCTGAGGCAAAAAACCACGGGATTTCACGGGATTAACACAGAAATCTTGTGAAGATGACTGCGCCGGCTTCGCAGACTGTGCAATCTCGCGGTTAGCTATACTTCACACCGCCACAACTTGAGATTTTCAAACCCGATGATTATCAGATTCGTGGGATTCGTCTATTCGTGATAAAATCACAGATGCGGACGAATATCACAAATTACACGAATTTACTGCCATAGAATCTACTAATTCCACTGGAAAATTTGGATCAGGTCATGTGAGCAAAAATTATACCCTTATTTTGGGGCGAAATCGGTTTACAGTCTGTCGATAAAAATCGCAGTTTATGCCGGTGCTGAGTATAAACACGTACTATAAAACAATCCGGTGTAACCAGAAAATAATAGAAAGTCTCACAGCAATGCCAGAATCGCAAGCAACATCGTTATATAGATCGCCTGGAAACTTCCTGCGCCGCCGATTACGATTCTTGCGCAGCCCTGCCGCTCAGGATCAATTGCACTGAGAACAGCGCACTCCCCGATCAGGATGCCAACAACACCGGCAACAAACGCCACCACAGCGGCGTCGCCCGGAACCAGCAGAGTCGCGAGCAGAATTGGCAGGACTCCGAGATATCCTGGAATCTCAATTCCGAATCCATTCCGAAAGACCGCTGTGCTGTACGTCGCTGCGATCATGATTGCGCCGATCTCAATTGATGCCAGATTCGGAAACATCCCGCCAAGGCAGCATGCTGCCAGAAACGGTATCACGAACCCGCCAAGATTGACAGCGATCACCGTGTCAAAGAAACGCTTGTTCCCTGAAAAATCCGGTTCCAGCGCAACCGAGTGCACCTCCTCAAGCAGATGTACCACGTCCATCGAGTAATTGGGTTTTTGCATCCGCTTGCGTGTAATCGGGATATCGATTGCACCGGCAATAAGAGTGATTGCAAGAAGACACGACGGCAGTATGCTTGCGCCAGCACGAAACTGGATTCCTGCCAGTATCAGGACGAAAAACCAGAAGAGAATCAGTGTTTGGCGGCTTATACCTCGCATCTTTCTTCCTTGTTATCAGATGATCTATAGCGCCCGCAGATATGGGGTGGGTGCACGAGACTTTGCAAATCTAACAGATATAGATTGTATATGGTATATAAAGCTTATCGGATTTTTGGGGTTTCACACTCCAGCACCACAACCGCCCAATCAGGATTTATGATGGATGTGCTGCTTGAAGGAATACTATTACCGGACAATGTGACGATCAAAGATGTGAGAAGTCTGTATGATACGCCGGTAACGCTTTTTTTATGGGCGTAAGCATGTTGTTATTGTATATTGCAATAAAAATAAATACACCACACCACAAACAACAACCGCATGAAGACGGTCACTGCGACAGTTCCGGATTCAGTCCCCAACGATTTGAACGATCAGTTTTCGTTCCCTTGGGCGGTTGTCCAGGTCTATGAAGATTATCTGCTGCCACGTTCCAAGCTGCATCTTGCCACCGATGAGCGGCACAGAGAGGTCGGGACCGAGGAGTGATGCCCGCACATGCGAGTGCCCGTTGCCATCACCCCATTTCAGATTGTGCGCATACTCGATGTCCTGCGGCGCAATTCGCTCAAGCATGCGCTTGAAATCGGAGACGAGACCCGACTCATACTCAATCGTGGTCACTGCGCCGGTTGCGCCCGGTGCAAATACCGTGACGATGCCGCCGGTAAGTCCTGATTCCGAAACCGCACCAGAGACGTCCGCGGTTATGTCAATGATATCAGAATCCCCGCGTGTTGCGAACTCTATGTAACTGGTTGCGACAGCCATAAGTGTATCAGTCCTCTGCAAAATCAGCCAGTTTCATGCCTGCCGCACTGATTATGGCGACGAAGATGAGAAGCGAAATCACATAGCTGATCCCGCTGCTTGAGATCATGCACAGTATAATGAAGATGAGCGCCGAACCAACTGATGCCGTAATCTCAAAGGTTGTTTTATTCATTGCAACGGTAGTTTGGAACAGGTGATTAAAAAGATTCGCCAGAGGGTGGATGTGCCTGCCGGTGCAGACCGATGTAAACGTTTAGTATGGAAGCGTGCTCAGATATCATAGGGGTGATAGAATTATGCGAAGAACAAAGATCGTCTGCACGATAGGACCTGCCACTGAGTCAGAGGAATCGCTGCGCCAGTTGATTATGCAGGGGATGGATGTCTGCCGCCTGAATATGTCGCATGGCACGCACGAATGGCATGAGGAGAGACTAAAACTGGTAAGATCGCTTGCGCAGAGGGAGAACCGCGCTGTTGCGGTCATGATGGACATCCAGGGTCCAAAGATCAGAACCGCCCCTATAGAGGGCGGAAGCGTCGTTCTGCACGCAGGAGATGACCTGACGATTCATTCCGAAGATATTGTCGGGGATGGGCAGCACATCGGCGTAAGATATCCGCTCTTTGCCGAGGAGGTCTCAGTTGGTCAAACAATCTTAATCGACGACGGCAGGATGCGACTGACGGTATTAAAAACCGATGGAGTGTGTGTCCAGGCAAAGGTCGTTGTTGGAGGGGTTCTCACTGATAAGAGGGGCGTAAGCGTACCGGATGCGTATTTTTCGATACCGAGCGTAACAGAAAAGGACAAAAAGGACATCGCATTCGGAATAGAACACGGTGTCGATTACATCGCGGTCTCATTCGTGAGAAGAGCGTCCGATGTGTACGGTGTCAAGCAGATGATCAGAGAACGGGGCGCAGATATCCCGGTCATCGCCAAGATCGAGACGAAGAAGGGGCTTGACAACTTTTCGGAGATACTGAATATTGCGGACGGGATCATGGTTGCGAGAGGAGATCTCGGGGTCGAGATTCCGATCGAAGAGGTCCCGGTTACACAGAAGAGGCTTATTAAGGCGTGTAATGTGGTGGGCAAGCCCGTGATCACCGCAACCCAGATGCTCGAATCGATGATCCACAATGCGATCCCGACCCGTGCCGAGGCGACAGACGTCGCAAACGCCATACTGGACGGAACAGATGCGATCATGCTCTCCGGAGAGACCACAATCGGAGACTATCCGATCGAGAGCGTCGAGATGATGGATCGGATCGCGAGAACAACCGAGTCAGCGGGATGGCACGTGCGCACGGCAGAAGAGACCGGCGCGACCGACCTTTCGATTGAACGCGGCATCGGGCACGCCGTCTGCCAGCTTGCACACGATCTCAATGCCACGGCAATCATCACAACCACATTCTCAGGAAGCACCGCAGCGGTCGTCTCGATGTACCGCCCCGAGACCCCGATCATCGCGGTCACAACTAATGAGACGACATACCGCAGACTCGCGCTCATCTGGGGCGTCAACTCACGCATAGCCGAGATTGCGGAGACCACTGACGGGGCAATGGACGCATCGGTAAGATCCGCGATGGACACCGGCTTTGTGAATGTCGGCGACCGGGTGGTGCTGACAACAGGAGTTCCAATATTCGTTGCCGGAACCACGAACCTGATAACAGTTAGGGTTGTGGAGTGAAGATG
>DAWR01000163.1:0-272 GCA_002506015.1 Candidatus Methanogasteraceae archaeon UBA261
TGTCCGATCAGGTCCTGATTCCACATGACGTACGACAGACCGACGATGCAGAACGTCGTTATGTATGCATGTCCCATCAGCGAAAGGATCTGGTTACGCAATACATCAAGATACACGTACTGGTTAAACCGTGTCTGACTCGCGCTCCTTCCCATATAGGATGTCGTTGAGAAGACGCCGTTTAAGAGCGCAGCAACGAATGCGCCGATTGCGATTGCAAGAAGCGGCGATGCATTCATCGACTGAATCAGTACCATGGCGACGCCTGCGCC
>DAWR01000163.1:304-3167 GCA_002506015.1 Candidatus Methanogasteraceae archaeon UBA261
AATATTCTGTGCGGATAGCCAACCTGTGCAGCCAGCTGAACCTGCGAATTCGGATTACTCTGTGATCCGATGTCTGATTCGAGGTCCTCGCTGCATCCTGCGACTGTGGCTGCCGCACCCATGAGGGCGACAAGGCCCATACCCATTGCGGGTTCCATTCAATTCCTCCTATGTTTTGTTTTGACCCGAATCACGGATGATTCAAGTCAGTGACCAATTGGTCGAATGGTTGCGGATTACTATCAGAAGGGATATTATAAACCTTTCGAGAATATGTGTGCTGTAATCATACCACTCGGTGCCACAACCATCTGGTAACCACTGATTATTTGATTGTGCTAAACTATGCACAGCCCAACCGTACTGCTGTCCTCTGGATGCCTGTTGCCATTCGCCCAATTTGTCAATGAATAACCTTAATAGTACATCTCCACAAAGTAAGGATTGGTGATAGATGTATGAAAGCACTGGTAACGGGATGCGCGGGGTTCATAGGCTCTAACCTCACAGAACGTCTGTTAAGAGACGGTTTTGATGTGATCGGGATCGATTGCTTCACTGATTACTACGCAAGGGCATATAAAGAGAAGAACATAGAAAAGTCTCTCGAGAATGAGCGATTTACCCTGCTGGAACAGGACCTCCGGTCAATGGAAAATTTTCCTGCAGTGGATTATGTATTCCATCAGGCAGCGCAGGCAGGAGTACGGAAGAGCTGGGGTTCTGATTTCGAGATATATACCAGCGACAACATCATAGCAACCCAGCGGTTACTTGAGCATTACAAGGACGAGCCGATAAAAAAATTCGTCTACGCTTCATCATCATCGGTTTACGGCGATTGCGAACTGCCGATGAACGAAATGCGCCTGTTAAAGCCAGTCTCCCCGTACGGTGTCACAAAACTGGCAGCCGAAAACTTGTGCTACCTGTACTATAAAAATTACGGGGTGCCAACCGTGTCGCTGAGGTACTTCACGGTCTATGGTCCAAGACAAAGACCCGATATGGCGATACATCTATTTGTCCGGGCAATTATGAACGGTGAGGCGATAACGGTTTACGGGGACGGGGAACAGACCCGCGACTTCACGTTCGTCGCTGATATCGTTGATGCAAATATCCTCTCCGCGCTGAGCGAATCAAGTGGCGAGGTCTTCAATGTCGGAGGCGGTTCGAGGATCAGTGTCAATGAGTTGATCAGAACCATAGAAGACGCCGCGGGGATGAAAGCCGATGTAATATACATCGAGAAGCAGAAAGGAGACGTAAACGACACGCTGGCAGATGTAAGCAGGATCAAGGAACTCGGATGGACAGCGAGAACCGAGATTCGAGAGGGAGTTGAGCGATTTATCGAATGGTACAGAGGCGAGATTCTCAATAACGCTTCTTATCCAGTTTGAAGAGCGCGGCGGTGGCATCGAGGAAGTCGATGTCATCCTCTGCTGCTGCATTGCGCAGCGTCTTGGTCGGCTCTGCCAGCACCTTGTTTGTGATTGCGTGCGTGAGGTCATCGAGCACACTGCGCTCAAAATCCCCGAGCGTGTGTTTCGCGGATAGCCGGTTGACCGCACGCTCACGTTCACGGATTCTCAGACCTTCTATCTGATTATACAACGATGCTATGATATTGTCTGCACGCTGCCGCTTGTACTGCAGCTTTAACAATTCATACTCCTCTTCTATGATCTTTTCAACCCTTGCAACCTCGTGCATCCTCTTCTGCAGATTCCTATCGCTGATCTTCTTGAGACCATCGATGTTGTAGAGCAATACATTCGGCAGATCGGATACGCTCTCCTCAATGTCTCTCGGGGTTGCGATGTCAATTAGGAGCAGGTCCTTGTCGCGACCCTCTGTTATCTGTTGCAGCATCTCCGCAGTCAGGACTGCGTGGGGTGCGGACGTTGCACTGATCACGACATCAGAGCGTGCGATATACTGATCCCGATCGTCATATTGGACCGCAATTCCATTAAGCTCCTCTGCAAGCTCCTCAGCACGCTCGATTGTGCGGTTAGCGACATATATCGCCGAAACATCCTTGTGCGCAAGCGCATGCGCAACAAGCGACCCCATCGTGCCGGCACCGATGACAACAACCGTCTTACCGGAGAGTGTCCCTATCACATCCTCTGCAAGGTCGATTGCTGCCGAACCGATGGATACCGAGCCTTTGTTGATCCGGGTCTCCGAACGCACACGTTTCCCGACGTGGATCACCTTGTCAAAGGCGGTGTCCAGCACCTTTCCTGTGACGCCCACATCTCTTGCGATATGGTACAGGTCCTTGACCTGCCCGAGAATCTGATCCTCGCCAACGATCATTGATTCGAGCCCGCATGCAACCCGCATGAGGTGTACCAGCGACTCTCCATGGTCATTAAACTCGAGGATTCTCTCGGGAACGCCCATCTTCTTTGTGTACTCGAAGAGGACTTTGCTGCCTTTCGGCGAGACCACATACACCTCCACACGGTTACAGGTCATAAGCACCATACACTCATGCACCAGTTCATTCGAATGCAGTCTGCGCAACAGGTCTTCGACCGTGCCGTGCCATGCGTTCTCGATATCTGTTATGCTTGCTTTTGAGTGCGTGATGATCATGCTGGATATCTCGGTCATCGAATCACCTTTGTTTGTGATCTGTTATCAACTTTCCACGCAGATCGATCTCACCATTCTTGATGCGCGTGGAGGAGATCGGTAGACCATCCTCTGCCAGAACATAAGGCACCAGAACGATCTCGATATCACCGATCCCGCGCTCTCTGCGGAGTTCATTGATCTTCGTTGCCACGGGGTGCGTTTCCGGTGATACAACGATGTAATCGAAGGGTTCGGACAGTGTGGTGCC
>DAWR01000163.1:3238-6382 GCA_002506015.1 Candidatus Methanogasteraceae archaeon UBA261
GTCTCACCATCTCCACCTCTGCCAAGTTCGTAAGCACGGCTGAGGAGCGCTCTGTGCCCCTCATGCAGCGGATCGAACGTTCCGCCGACTGCTATCCGGGTCATAGCCCCCATTCTGCGACACGGGTAGATTAAGTTTCGCCAGAAGAGTGCGTATCCGGGACTGAGGGCGCTCACAATAGATATGTTGTGATTTGCCATGACAGTTATCGTAAAATTTATATTTTTTGTCAACCACCAAAAAGAATATAAGCATATCCCTGCTGAGACACACTTATGAGAACGTATGCACGTTTCCTGTACCTAGCTTTTGGACTCATGGCGATCTCCATGGTCTTTGTTACGGCAGGCTTTGCTATCGAGGATTCATGCGACCCCTCAAACTGCAGGAAGTGTCACGTGCGGATATACGAGGAATTCACAACCACTGGCGCGCACACAAGCCTCGTCTGCGACGACTGTCACCAGAACTCAGACCTCGATTACAGCGTCCCGGTCTCATTCAACCTCTCATGGCTCAACGTGCCCGCAGATACCCCGCATTCGGCTATATCAGTGATGTGCGCAGACTGCCATCCGAATGTGCTGGACGAGTTGCAGGATGGGTTTGAGGCGCACCGCAGATTTTACATGAAGAGCCTGGAACTGGCAGTCAGCCCGAATGCGGCATGCATCGCCTGCCACACCCACACCGATGTGAACTTCAAGCAGATGCGCAAGGCATACGTAAGCTATGATGTGAGTTGCGACAGAAACGGCTATAATGTGCGATGGAATGAATCGGATGAACTGGGCACGAACCGAACCGGCTTTGATGATCGAATGATCGAATGATATATGATGGGTGCTATCGATAGTTGAGAGATGGCTGATAGAGAGATGATTCAATGGCTGGAAAAGACGTAATAAAATACGCAGTCGTGGTTTTGCTGATGGTTGTTTTAATAGCCGCTTTTGCTCATGGGTATCTGAAGACCGAGAAGGTTGTTACGGTGAGTGCGACAATCGAGGAGGTTACGGTCGGAGAGAACGAAATTCCCAGTGTCACAGCAATCAGCACAGGTGTGGACAGAATCAATCTCCTCAAATATCCAAAAGACATCCCGGCAAACTTCCCGGGTGTGTATGTGCTTATGGTTCACGAAGGTCACCGCATCAACTACTGGACATCGGTACCATACACCGGTTCAGGAACCTACGATCTCACAGTCGGTATGGGATCTGTGCCACCCGATGGGTCAGAGGTGCGCGTGATTGTCACTGTGAATGACGAGGAGGGCAAGCGGATCGCAATGAACATGACGAATGTTGTCATCTGATCGGGATATTGGGAGTTTTCCGCGTGCTGTGAGTTGCCGCCATAAACGTGGGCTTATATTGCTGTATGACGATATGACATAGTATCATAAGGGTAGCGGTACCGGAATAGCACCACAAAGTTTAAGTGTGACGACGGCATAGCATCTCTCCACAAAAGCCCCCGTTTTGTAAGAAACAAAACTTTCATCGCTACAAGCAATGGAAGGAGGGATATAATAAGATGAAGAACAAAATACTGTTACTATCGGTCGCGGTGGTGGCAATTGGCTTGTTCGCGCTCCCGTCAACACTATCGATGTTTGCAGGGCAGCACTCATGGTACGACCCGGCGGATAGTGGCGGAATTCCTTGTGCAAAGTGCCACTTCCTTGAGAAGGAGGAACTCGCTGCCAGTGGTGGACCTCACAGTACATCATACAGTAGTCTGGTGAACGGATCGATGGATTACGGTCTTGGACCCGGTGCTGCAGGTGGCTCCACCTTCTGGGGTGGCGATGGTGTCGATGATCGATGCTATGGATGTCACCAGAGGGCAGGCAGCGCTTCAAGCCACGAATTCCTCAATGGCTCATGGGATGATCATCGCAATGATCAGCATGCCGCAATAGCGGTCTGGTGCATCGACTGTCACCCATGGGTTGTAGATGAACTCAGTGACGACAAGGCTGCGCACAGATGGTTCTATGATGGTCTGAATGCAACGACCGAGCCTGGCACGGATGATCTCGCGCTTCAGCAACCGAACAGGGCATGTCTTGGATGTCATACCCACGTCGGTGTGAACATCACATGGCAGCGCAACGCGTACGTGAGTTACGATGTGACCTGCGACGCACTTGGCGACACGATTGGTGGCTATGGCGTGACATGGAACGAGTCGGACGCGTTAGGAGTAAACGCATCAATGTTTAGCAGTACACCGGGTTATACCTGAACTTGGGTTGACCCGTTGTCTTTCTTTTTTGATTATGTCCACGAAAACGATTTTCCTCTGTTTCGCGGTGATTGCTATTGGCATATTCATGCTGCCACAGACCCTGTCAATGTTTGCAGGGCAGCATTCGTGGTATGATCCGAAGGACGACGGGGGAATACCCTGTGAGAAGTGTCACTGGCTTGAGTCAGGGGAGCTTACCGGTTGTGCGTATGGTATTCACAGTCCGCACAGAACCGCAGAGATGCCCTTTGAGTGCACAGAGTGCCATAATGTATCGATGGACGTAAGCGACTATTTCAAAACAGGGGAGGTTGGGGAACACACCCCTGCCCACGCCGCTACAACTGTTTCGTGCCTTGCATGCCATGGGGACTTGTTTTCCAACAGTACTCATACCTGTAATACATGCCATACTGAGTTTGGTTCTGGTGATGTGAATGCGATGCACGTACTGGCAATGAAATATGATATGAATCATACTGGTTGTTTAAAGTGTCACAGAGACTGTGATGACATACATAACATCACTGCGATGAGAGAGAATGTCATAATCAACCACGTTGACACCGAACTCTCCCATCCAATAGAAGGTCATCGCGAGTTCTTTTTGGGCATGTCGGGTGAAAACACCACAAAATCAGAGAGCGGACTATCCGGTTCCAATGAAGCATGTCTCGGCTGCCACACGTCAACAGGCGTCAACATCTCATGGAATCGATGCACGCAGATCACGGTTGATATAGGCAAATCAGATGGTGCGTGGGAGATCGGTGTGATGAATGGAACCGGCAGCAGTGTCACATTCATAAGCACGGATGGTTGAGCATGCTCTGGCTCGATATCATCAAGAATATCGCATTCAACCTCTCCTGTGGGCTACTCTTCAGC
>DAWR01000054.1:0-6309 GCA_002506015.1 Candidatus Methanogasteraceae archaeon UBA261
GGCGTTCGATCTCCCGGCGATATCCCGCCAGACGGCGCGGGTCTGACTCGTATCGCAGTTTGTCCTCGTACTCTTCGAGCAGGTCCATATCCTTGCGGATACTGTATTCAAGAGCTTTCAGACGCTCTTTGATCAGGTCTTTGTTCATCCTTTGCCTCGCCACGCTTTCAATCTCTGCCATGCGGTTTTCAAGTTCAGTTTGCTCTTCAGTCCGACCTCGGTTTCATACGATAGAATGAGCGGTATAATTGGGATTGAAACCTTGAGCTTGTGATTCACATCGAGTTTCGGATCATCGACCATCTCTGACAGGTTCGTAGCTTCGCTCACCAGTTGGGGGTCGTAATGCCCTGCCTCGTTCTGTTTAATTTCAGATAGAGCTTGTAAAACCGCGCTTAAAGTCTCTTGAATCTCGCTTTCCGGAACAGGGCGAGTTTCTATTTCATCTATTATGCTCTGCACTGTGGCTGATTGGTTTTGATCGAGTCGCTGAACGACCGTGGAGATGATCGTTTGCTCGTTGGCATCGAAACGGTCGAGCAGAGTTTTGCGAAAGTCCTCCAAATCATCCTGTATGGTTTTTTGACCCCATACAAGACCATCCAGTTTGGCGTCCATCTGCCGCAACATGTCTGCGGTGTCCTGCATCCCTGCTGGCGGCTCGCCGGTCAACTGCCCGCGCAGTTCATCGTACTCCTGCTGATAATGTGTCAAGGACTCGCGCTGGCGTTCGATCTCCCGGCGATATCTTGCCAGACGGCGCGGATCGGTCTCGTATCGCAGTTCATTCTCGTAATCGTTGAGCAGGTCCATATCCTTGCGGATGTTATCTGCAAGTTGTTGTATTCGACGTTCGATCAGCATTGATTAGCCTCCTGAACTGCATCTTCCAGCCTCCGGTTCATTCATTTTGCTCATGGAGCGCCCATGCGCGATTGTAGCTATGGAGCTGAACCTCGGTGGATAAAAGCCCCGCTTCATTATAAAATCTTGTGGCTATCAGGGGCGAGACTTCTTATTACTTTCTGGTCACCATGATTTTTGGTAACTCTCTGGTCTTAAGTGGTAGTGGACTTGATTTCTTCATACCCCACAAATCACACCGCCGATTAAGAATGGGGCGGTTGTATTCCTTACCGATGTCGTTTATGTCAATCGCGGTGTTATGCATCCAACTGACCATTACAGATTACAAAGCTCAACACGGAAATCTTGCGATGATGGCTGCGCCGCTGCGTTATAGACTGTGTAATCTTGTGGTTAGCTAAACACGTACCGACTCCTCAGTATATCGGCTCAAGATCCTCAATATGGGCAAACGCATCGTTAAGCTGCCTTTGTGATGCTTCTCGCTTACCTGCTTCGACTCGAATCACATCTGCTGCAGTCGAGTATATTCTCTCAAGTTCGGGCACCGAATTCAGTGTGAAGAGCGAGAGAACCTTTGACGGACCCTTTTTGACGAGAACTCCTTTGAATACCTGCCCGACCTCTGATGAGAGCTCGTCCACGGTCTTGGTGATCATGTCGAGGTCGAGGTACTTCTTGTCGCCCTTGATGATCAGCATGGCACGTGCCCCTTCATCGTAGACATTCGCAGGAAAGAGAAGCCCGCTCGGCTTGAAACTCCCGAGAATGGATGATTTGACTGTTGTGCCATTTGTGCTCTCGTAGAACCCCATCGTACCGATGCCGACTCCGCCGCTCATCACGGTCTTGAGATCGCCGAGATCGGTGACCATCAGCATCTCGCTGTTGAGCGCCTCTATTAAGAAGAGTATCCGCCTCGCAGTCGTGGCATTGATCTTGTCATAAGCGGACTTGATGTCGCCTGCGTACTTCTTCAGATACTGGTTGTCCACAAGCAGTACGCCGGTGGGCTTCATCTCAACTAATTCCCGCAGACAGAACGCAGTGTTCTGCAGCGAAATTGCGCCTTCGTCTCTGAACGGGAGCACTGCGAGACAGACTACCGGAGCGTTGTACGTATGTTTCAGCTCACGCACGAGAAGCGGCGCAAACGACGATCCACTCCCACCTGCGGTGGATGTGATGATGAATATGAGATCAAACGATCCTCTTTTATCGATTTCTCCCAGAATCATCTCCTTATTCTCCTCAAACATCTTCTTTCCGATGTTCCGGTTTGCACCAACGCCGTGCAGGTGTGGAACGTGCAAACGATCCTCTGCAAGCGTGTCTCTGAGCCCTTTCAGATCATTGATCGCCGTATTGATCGCAATCGTCTTCACAGACGCGGGAAACTTCTGACGCGAATAGTATTTCGCAAACGTGCCATTGCTCCCAAACGCCTCGTGGTTGATTGAGTCCAGTACCCGATTTCCGCATTGTCCCAGTCCAAGAATGAGTATGTTCAGCATGCTTCTACCACCCCTCTATCCTTCTGTTTATTCTGTTTACTGTTTTTACCGTTCTTACTGTCCGTCGTTTTCAGTAAGAGTAAGCCCTGTGTCGTTTTATGATCCCGATCAGCAACAAGACTGCCGAAATCGCTATCAAGATGTGCGGGTAATATGTTTCCAGGCTCGACTTCTCTGCCCAGAATTCGAGGCTGGCAGTCTCTCCCCCATCCTCCCACATCGCCTCCATCTCGATTGTGTGTTTGCCGGTACCGTGCGTGCGGAATGTGACATCGCATTCCTTGCTCTCGCCAGGCGCAATCGACTCGTACACGGGTTCGATATCGCCTTTCACCACCTGCACATCAGAAGGCAGTTGACTCTTGATATTCACCATCCCGGCAATGGCATTCCCGACATTTGTGACTGTTACGGTCGCACTTATGTCATCGCCGCAGGCTATGATGCCATCATCATCAGAATTAATCACGAGGTCAAGTTCTGGATACTGAACCTCCTCAGCTGTGATCTCAAGAGAGTTGGTTTGCGATTCGGACGAATACGACACACCGGACTCGCTCTTGTAATTTATTATGGACTGGTCCAGTTCGTATTGTCCAGGCTCGGCATCCACTATTCGGAGATCGTAGCTCATCCGCCTGGTCTCCCCTGCCGCCATGTCCTCGATTGTTGCGGGACAGCCTTCCTGGTACGTGCCTCTGATCTCGGGCTCATCCAGCACGACATCTGTTGCGGCCCCGTTCCCGGTGTTCTTGATCTTGAGCGTCGCCCCGACAGTCTGCCCGGCTTCTGCAACGTCTGTGTCAAGCGTTCTCACAATCTCAAGCGCTGGTACGGTGGCTGCACTGGCATTGTTTTTGGCATCGGTTCCGGATTCTTCAGCCTCGTCCGGCTCAACCGTGTAATAATCAGTCACCCGCCATTCCGCAGGTCCGGTGACCCTGACGGATACGGAATCGCCATACACACTGAGCGCATCGATATATATGCTGGTTCCGCTCTGTATTTTGTATGCTGTGGGACTATCACCCACAAATACCGAGATCACCCTCGCAGGCATCTGGTAACTCGATACACGAAACTTCGCAGAGTCAATTATGTCCATGCGCACGCTGACGACCTCTATTGTTATGCTATGCTGAATCGTAACACCAGAGTTAACCGCAAGTTCCCGCTCAAAGATCTCGTCACCGTAACTCTCTGCCGCAGCAGTCGTCGAGAAGATCATAAAGACCAGCGCGAAGATGGTTATGATTGCTACAATTCTATCGCAGCGGATTTCATCCGCTCTACCAGCCAGATGGCATATTATGCTTTCAGTCTGTAAACATGATTGGTGCTGACGCCCCATCGATTAGGTAACCCCCTATTATAATATTTAGATGTTGTTCATCTCTTATAAACCTTACGAATAGCTGGCGGGCTGGCATTGTAATTGCGGCGATCGAACCGTGCGGGGTGGCAGTAAATGCCGGAGAAGGGAGCTATTGCGGATTGCCGGTTGTGATATTGCACGACACAATCGAATTTTCATTTTCCAGTGAAACCGCTGGTTCTCCACGCTTATGCCGTTCACATCATTTCACCTCATTCGCGAGCGCGGCGACTCCATCCTCCGAAACAAATACAAACAAGCAGTGTATTACAGTAGCGCATGAACGATACCGGCGCACAGGAACTCACACTGCGTGTGGCAGAGGCGTACCACAGGGACGCCGGTTGTGATATCGCACGCATCGACCGGGATTTCATGGACCAGCTTGGCGTAGATAGAGGGGACATAATTGAGATCACAGGCGAGAAGAGCGCGTACGCAATCGTGCGCCCCGGTTATCCTGGCGACACCGGAACCGACCTGCTACGAATCGATGGACACACCAGAGGCAATTCTCATGTTGCGATCGATGACCGGGTACGGGTCTGCAAGGTGACGCCGGCGGACGCCACCAGAATTACGCTCACCCCAACCCAGAGCGTCTCGTTTCCCGGAGGGGCGCAGTATCTGATACGCCACCTCAAGGGCAGACCGGTCGCTTCCGGACAGCATCTCAGAGTCGAGACTGTGGACCATCCGCTAGTCTTCGTGGTCACCGCAACCAGACCAGCAGACGTCGCCATTGTGACGAGGGATACGAGGATCATGGTCAAGCGGCGTCCGATCACGGATGAAGTATGCGCTACAGGAATCACATATGAGGACATCGGCGGCTTGCGGCGTGAGATCGATCTGATCCGCGAGATGATCGAACTTCCACTCAGGCACCCGCAACTCTTCCTGAAACTGGGAATATCGCCACCGCGGGGCGTTCTCCTGCACGGACCTCCCGGAACCGGGAAGACGCTGATTGCGAAGGCTGTGGCGAACGAGACATCATCGAATTTCGTGTCGATCAGCGGTCCTGAGATTGTGAGCAAGTACTACGGTGAGAGCGAGAAGCAGTTACGGGATATCTTTGAAGGAGCGGAAAAGGATGCGCCGAGCATCATCTTCATCGACGAGATCGATTCGATCGCCCCGAAACGTGGTGAAGTCACAGGGGAGACGGAACGCAGGGTTGTGGCACAGTTGCTGTCGCTCATGGATGGGCTGGAGTCACGGGGCGAGGTCGTGGTGATCGCAGCAACCAACCGCCCGGACGCAATCGATCCTGCGATGCGCAGGGGCGGCAGGTTCGATCGCGAGATCGAGGTCGGGGTTCCTGACAGCGATGGCAGGCTTGAGATACTACAGGTTCACACGAGGGGGATGCCGCTCGACTTGGATATGCAGGACACGGGCATGGATGAGCTTGCCGAGATCACACACGGGTTCGTCGGCGCTGATATCGCATCGCTCTGCAAGGAGGCTGCCATGCACGCGCTGCGCGTGACCATGGCAGAGGTTGATTTCGAAGATGAAATTCCATCAGAACTGCTCGACAGCCTGATCGTGACAAAGAAGGATTTTTACGAGTCTGTGAAGAACATAGAGCCCTCTGCAATGCGTGAAGTCTTCATTGAGATACCGAAGGTCGAGTGGGGTGACGTCGGAGGGCTAAGCGAGCAGAAACAGGAATTAATCGAGATTGTAGAGTGGCCACTCCGCTATCCTGAGATCTTTGAGGCGATCAAGACCGATCCACCGACAGGGATACTCATCTACGGACCTCCCGGCACTGGAAAGACCCTGCTTGCAAAAGCGGTTGCTACCGAGAGTTCTGCGAATTTCATCAGCATCAAGGGTCCTGAACTGCTGAGCAAGTACGTAGGAGAATCGGAAAAAGCAATCCGAGAGATATTTCGCAAGGCGAGGCAGGCATCTCCGGCGATCATCTTCTTTGACGAGATCGACTCGATTGTGCCGGTGCGAGGGAGCAGCGCGGACAGTTTCGCAACCGAACGGGTCGTCTCGCAGATCTTGACAGAACTGGACGGTCTTGAGGAGCTGCGGAATGTTGTCGTGATCGCTGCAACCAACAGAATCGACATGGTTGATCCTGCGATTCTCAGACCCGGCAGAATCGACCGGATAATCGAGATACCGCTTCCTGACAGAGAGACGCGATCAAGGATCTTTGAGATACACCTCAATGGAAAACCACTTGCGAACGAGGTTTCCATAGCTTCGCTCGTTGAGATAACAGGGGGCTACTCGGGCGCGGATATCGGGGCGGTGTGCAGGGAGGCTGCCATGCTTGCGCTGCGCGAGGCAGTATCTGCAGTATCCGGGATAGGGGGGCGTGCCGGTTCAGAGAATATGAAAGCGATTGCAGAGGGTATTAAAATTGCGCAACGGCACTTCGATTGTGCGATTGGGTATCTGCGAAAAACAGAGGTGGAGACCGGGGTTGTGGTTGAGATGGAGATCGGGATGGGGCTGGAATTGTGAGACGGCACTGCCTGAAAACCAAGTGATTTATCCATACAAAACCACGAGATTTCACGAGAT
>DAWR01000054.1:6335-18186 GCA_002506015.1 Candidatus Methanogasteraceae archaeon UBA261
GTAGCCCCGCCTAACCGAAGTGATTATATGACACCCGCGCTCAATTATAGAATATCGTAATATATGAGGTTGATCATTTGATGCTAATCGGAGAAGCGCTGATCGGCGAAGAGCCGGAACTTGCACACGTTGATTTGATAATAGGAGAGAAAGAGGGTCCGGTCGGGCAGGCATTTGCGACCGGGATGACCCAGTTATCGGCAGGGCACACCCCGCTCCTCTCGGTTATCCGCCCGAACCTGCTCACGAAGCCCGCAGCCCTGATCGTGCCCAAGGTCACTGTGAAAAATATGGAACAGGCGGCACGTATATTTGGTCCCGCACAGTCCGCGGTTGCAAAAGCCATCGCTGATGCTCTCGGAGAGGGGATTCTCCCGAAAGAGGATGTAGAGGACCTTGTGATCGTTGCAAGCGTCTTCATCCACCCGGATGCGAAGGACTACAACCGGATCTACCGGTACAACTACGGGGCAACAAAACTTGCGCTCAAGCGTGCGATGGACGGATTTCCGGATGTTGATATGGTTCTTGAGGAGAAAGACCGCAGCACGCACGCGATCATGGGCTTCAAGGTCTCCCGGCTCTGGGATCCACCGTATCTCCAGGTCGCTCTCGACAATCCGAACATAACTCAGATACTCGGTGTGATAGAAGCACTGCCAGACAGCGATCACCTCATTCTTGAGGCTGGAACGCCGCTCATCAAGCGATACGGTGTGGACGTGATCACAAAGCTCAGGGAAGCAAAGCCGAATGCGTTCATCGTTGCCGATCTGAAGACCCTGGACACCGGGAACCTCGAGGCACGCATGGTTGCAGACGCGACAGCCGACGCTGTCGTGATCTCCGCGCTTGCGCCTATTTCAACGATCGAGAAGGCGATAACAGAGGCACACAAAACCGGAATCTATGCCGTGATCGACACGCTGAATCTACCGGATCCGCTGCCGAAGCTTGTCGAGCTCGACAAACTCGGGGCGCTTCCTGATGTCGTCGAACTACACCGCGCAATCGACATTGAGGAGACCGAGCATCAGTGGGGCAGCATCCCGGCAATCAAGGAACTGAGTGACAAGATCCTGATTGCTGTCGCAGGTGGCATCAGGGCTGATACGATACACGATGCGCTAAAAGCCGGAGCAGATATCCTTGTGGTCGGGCGTGCGATCACGAATGCGAAGGATGTGCGACAGGTGGCAGAGCGGTTTATAGAGGGGCTTTCCAAGGACGAGATCGATCAGTTCAGGGTGATGACAGACTTCTGATGCCTGAGCGTTGGGAAGTTTCAGGACATGCAATACAGCTGGGAGGGGTGGGTGGGGGTCTACAACCCAATAGCATTACCTTGAGCGGATATTTCACCTTCACTGAAAACGCGATATCGCAGAGTCCGCCTGGCTTTCGCCCCCCCATCCCTCTTAACTACGCGGCAGATTGATCCGCGATCAGCATGATAAAGCCGGTCGCACTATTTAGTTGCCCCACTCACACCGGGGCGAATATCTTCTCTTTTTCAGGTTCTGGTATGGTTGGTATCTCACTAGTTCACCTCGAGCCAGGTGTTGTTGTATTATGGTATAATAACCACTTCCACAGCGGTAAGAACCTGATCGCACCATTGTCTGATTCGTAATCCCACGTGATCACGAGCAAATCATCGCACTGCAGTTCTTGCGCTGCTTTTGCCAGTGCTTTGATCTCTCTTGCTGCGATATCCTCCCTGCTTCCGGCGTACGTCACCTGAATCAGTTGCTCTATTCTTAAACCGTTTTTTAAAACGAAATCAACCTCTCTGTGCTGGTAATCCTTCCAGTAATATATCTCAAGCAGGGGACTTGACGATTTCATCCTGAGTAACTCGACCGCAACAAGATTTTCCATCGATCTTCCGATCCCAACAGAAAATCTGAACCCGGAAAGATTGGCAAACCCCGGATCCATAGCGTAGATCTTTCTCGGGTATTGCAACTGGTCTTTAACCTTGTACGAGAAGATTCTGATGTCAAAGAAGAGAAATGCATCCTTCATGATGAAAAAATACCTCTCCAGTGTAGGAACTGAAATTTTAACCCCTCTGGAGTTCATCATGCCGCACATCTTCGAAAAACTTATGGGCTTTCCTATGTTTGAGGCTAAGAAGTATGATAAATCCTCTATGACTTCTCTTTTCTTTTTAATTGATGAAACAACGTCTCTACTAATTATATCAGTGAAAAGTGTTTGAACGATGTATTCTTTGTTTGATTTAAAAAGAACAACTTCTGGAAATCCGCCAAACGAGATATACTCACGGAGCATCTCCTTGATCGTCGCTGTATCCCTCTCTGTCATGTATTCGCCCCCATAACCAACGTCTTTGAAGCGCAGGAACTCCCCAAAGCCGAGCGGGAAGACCCGAGTTGTGAGATGCCTTCCGGTCAACAGATGGCTCAGTTCGGATTCCGTGAGTTTTGAGGTGGAACCAGAGACGAATATCTTTATTTTCCCTTTGAATTCGTCATAGATGCTTCTGATGTACGGTTCCCATCCTTCGATTCGCTGAATCTCGTCTAAAAAAACAAATATCCTCTCGTGATCCGGAAGTCTCCTTGCATGGATGAACTCCACAAGGTCGTTTAAGTATTCAGGCGTCGATGGTAGCAGTCGCCTATCCTCGAAATTCAGGTAGATCGTTGCTTTTTTGTCAACACCGCTACTTAGAAGTTTCTTTATCGTCAAAAACATCAGATACGTCTTGCCTGCCCTTCTCGGACCGATGATGTCGTTTATCAAATCGCTTTTCAGTATCGGTTCGATCTCTCTTGGCATTGTCCGTGGCAGGTCTCTCTGCCAGTACTCTTCTATCGATATCCTTAATCTTTCTTTACGATTTTCCACAATATCGTTAAGGTGAGTTAATGATATTTAATATTTTCTGTGTGGGGGTGTAAAGTTGCCAGGATGCTGGCGTTTCTTTAAAGCAGGTCTTGACCCGAATCATATAACTGCTATTATTGGTTTTGGGTGTCGGGGGATCACGGGATTTTGGGTAGTGTACTAACCGTGACCTAACACAATTTTCCATCTTTTATGCACCCTGATGATGGTGCTTTTGAATGACACATCAAAATTATGTAAAATCGCCATCAAGCCCGATGATTGTTAATTCAATGTCACGGTTTATGAGACACCACCTGTTTGTAACCATGATCTGTAGTCGTCGGTGATCAACTATTAACGAAAAGGATTCTGAGTCAAATAAATTTTTATAAACATAACATATCCTCCTACAGTCACACACACCGCAACAAACCCCCACCGGATCAATAGATTGATAGTACCCTCCGAAACTATTATCATATAATCGTGCAATTGCTATAAGACAACAGGTGATTACAAAATGACAGACATTGTAGAAGCACTGGTTCCAGGCGGAAAAGCGACTGCGGGACCGCCGCTCGGTCCCTCACTCGGACCGCTCGGAATTAATATCAAGCAGGTGGTCGACGACATCAACAAGGCAACAAAGGACTTTGATGGCATGCAGGTGCCAGTCAAGGTGATCGTCGGTGCCGACAAGAGCGTAACGCTTGAGATCGGGATACCCCCAACTGCGGCACTGATTTTAAAGGAACTCGGAATCGAAAAAGGGTCATCAGAGGATGAGACCGTCGGAGATCTCACAATCGAGCAGGTACTACGGGTCGCACGCATGAAGAAGGACGCGGTTCTTTCTTATGTTCCAAAGAAAGCGGCAAAGGAGATTATCGGCACATGCGTTCCGATGGGCGTCACAATAGAAGGGATGTCGCCTGTTGCCGCACAGAAGGCGATCGAAAGCGGCGAGATCGAGATATCGGATGAGTGGTGACAACCCGGCACTGCTTGAGCTCGCCCGCGCCGTCCTGAGCGAGGGTTTGATCTGCGATCACTGTCTTGGACGGCAGTTTGCGAAGCTATCCACCGGCACAACAAACAGAGAGCGTGGGGCAGCGATCAGACTGGTGCTTGCGATGATCGCTGATATGGGTGATGACGAGCTTCTCAAATCCGAGATCACCCTCCCAAAACGCTGCTGGGTCTGTAACGGCATGTTTGAGGAGCTTGATTCATGGGCATCAAGAGCGCTGGATCGTCTGGGCAATCTTGAGTATATGACGTTTCTCGTCGGAACACGGATGAGCGGGCTATTGTCCGAGAATGAGGAACTCCTGTGGGAGACCACTGGGACGGATTACGCCGAGCCCTTGAAGTCAGAGACCAACCGCGAGGTCGGTAAACTGATGGCGAGCGTAACAGGGAAGGAGGTGGACTTCACAGAGCCGGACGTCGTCTGTCTGCTCGATATCAGCCATGAAACGGTTTCGCTGCAGATCAGATCACTATATATCTACGGGCGGTACCAGAAACTTGTGCGCGGCATACCGCAGACCAGATGGTACTGCAGGGAGTGCAGGGGCGCGGGCTGCGAGCGCTGCAACTTTACAGGAAAGATGTACCCCGAGTCTGTGGACGAACTGATCTCAGTTAAGGTCATAGAGGCGGCAGATGCGGCAGACACCACATTCCACGGCGCAGGACGGGAGGATATCGATGCACGGATGCTCGGAGACGGAAGACCGTTCATACTCGAGGTAAATGATCCGAAAAAGCGAGAAATTGATCTCAAGATGCTGGAAACCGAGATCAACGAATACTGCGGGGAGAAGGTCATAGTCACTAATCTGCGATCGGCTGAGCACCGGATGGTTAAGGAACTGAAAGCGGCGGCGCATGACAAAGTTTATCTCGCAACGATCCCGTGCGCTGGCGTAAATCGTGACACGCTCGCATGGGCGCTGAAGGATATAACCTGCGAGATCAGCCAGAGAACGCCAGTAAGAGTTCTGCACCGGAGATCTGATCTGACACGGATGCGCCGGGTGCATTCCACTCTGCTCGAATCGTTCTCGGAATCAGATGATTCTGCGGTCATCAGAATCGAGTGCGAGGCAGGGCTCTATGTGAAGGAACTGATCTCAGGAGACGGCGGCAGGACTGCTCCGAGCCTGGCAGGGGTGCTCGGCGTGGATGTGGCGGTCACCGCACTGGATGTGGTGGCTGTGAAGGGTTGAGGGCGCGTGTGAGTGGGGGGATGTTGTGATCAGATAATTTGGTCACGATCAGACTGTTTTGAGTGATTGTGTGGGGGAATCGCTTGTTGGAGTCAGGTGTGTTTCGGAAGCACTGGTACATGAGAAAGGCATTTGTAGAAACAGCTCGATTGGGCTTCCGAGGAAATATAATGAAAAGAACAGCAATACTGGCAGCAATAATGCTCTGTATCGTCGCCACACTCGGGTGCATCGGTACAGAGAACGACAACAGCACGCCTGTGACCGACACCAACGATAGTACCCCTAATAGCACCGGGACTGATGCAGAATCAGAGGCAGAGGCGAGAACGCTCACCGTACTTCACGCGGGAAGCCTTGTGATTCCGTTTGCCGAACTCGAGGAGGCGTTTGAGGCATCGCACCCCGGAGTCGATGTTATATGCGAGGCAGCAGGCAGCGCAAAGACCATCAAAAAAGTGACAGAACTTAGTAAGGAGGCAGATATTGTCGCATCAGCCGATTATTCGCTGATTCCGAGCATGATGTACCCAAAATACGCTGACTGGTACGCCCAGTTTGCCAGAAATCGGATCGTGCTCGCATACACCAACGAAAGCAGATACGCTGACGAGATCAATGCGGACAATTGGTACGAGATTTTGAGACGGGATGATGTCAAGTTCGGGTTCTCGAATCCAAACGATGACCCGTGCGGATACCGATCTCAGATGGTGATCCAGCTCGCAGAGGCGCACTACGGAGATAATAGCATCTACAACGATCTGATCGCCGCAAACTCCGCAATGGAGATGGTCTATGGGGCAAACGGCACTTACGTAATGCAGATGCCTGAGTCCGAGAGCATAAGTCCATCCCACAAACTCATGGTTCGCAGCATGGAGATGGAACTGATTGCAGGTCTGGACGCAGGCGAGATTGACTACTACGTGATCTACCAGAGCGTCGCGCAGCAGCATGGACAGTTGTTTGTGGAACTGCCGCAGGAGATTGACCTGAGCAGCGTTGCGTATGCGGAGACGTACAGGACTGTGCAGGTTGTGCAGGCAAACGGCAACGTGGTTACAGGAAAACCGGTTGTGTACGGAATAACAGTTCCGAAGAATGCGCCTGACCCTGAACTGGGGCTTGAATTCGTGAAACTGGTGATCAGTTCCACAGGGCAGCAGATCTTCTCCGATCTCGGGCAGCCACCGATTACGCCGGCGGCGGGGGGCGGAGAAGTGCCGGAGGGTCTTGGTCTGACTACCGCAACCACAGTCTGAGGATCAATGCTTAAATCCATCCGCGCCCTATAAAGCCACATGGCATTCTCACCGGCGCTGGCATCAAGAGCCCTGTGGCAGCTCAGGGTCAGAAGGAGACCATTCGTCCTGTCGCACGGGATCAATGCGAGATGCAACCTTCGGTGCCGGTTCTGCGAGTACTGGAAGGAGGAGGGTGCGGAGATGGATACCGGGGAAGTGCTCGATCTCCTTGATTGCGCAAGAGCCTTTGGAATTGGAGTCTACAACGCATGGACCGCCGAACCTCTGATGAGACGAGACCTTCCAGAGATACTTGAGCACGCCCACGCAATCGGGATTACAACATCGCTCATAACCAACGGAAAACTTCTGAAGAAAAGAATCCATGATCTGTCAGACCTCGATTACCTATCAATCTCTGTGGATGGCATAAAAACGTTCAAGGAGATCCGAGGCATCGATTTCGATTGCGTGCTGGACGGAATAACAACAGCAAAGGATGTGGGGCACAACATCCTCATGAACTGCGTGATCAGCGGGAAAAATCTGGATGAGATCGAGGATCTGGTGCATCTGGCTCGCGATCTCGGCGTCTGGGTGTCATTTGAGCCAATTCACGAATTCAGCGGGATTGAAAAGGCTGTGTGGGAGGAGATCGGGATCAGGGATCTGGAAAAGTACAGGAGAACGGTTGACAGAGTAATCGAGATGAAAAAGAACAAATTCCCGATCATCAATTCCCTGACATATCTAAGAATGATAAAGGAACTGAAACCCAATTTCAGATGCCATGCAAGCGACATCGTCCTTCATGTCACCGCGGATGGTAAAATCGAGAACTGCCGGGTCTGTAGAGTTCATCTCGGGGATGTTAGTTCCGGGATTGCAAATGTCTGGAAATCGTCAAGAGAGAGACGAAGAAGGATCGCAGAGGAATGTAAGGGGTGTCTCTTCTTCGGATATGTCGAAAACAGCCTCCTCTATGAGTTTAATCCGGAAGTGATTGCGCATTACGAGTGGATGTGATCTCCGAACATGCTCAATACTATATGGTAGGAACCACAAGATTACACGGATTTCCACAAGATTTCTGTGTTAATCTTGTGGTTTTATATGAGTATATCCGCAAAATATTTGGTAAGTATATCTCATCAAGCCGTACCGAACTCCGAATAATCCATCACAGCAGCGACCGGTTCGACTGTAACCTTAATTCCCACCTCCTGGACGGCTGCGATGGCGTTCAGTCCGGCCGATACCGAGATTCCGGTCATGCCAGAGTTAACAGGTACGCCGAGAACAGGACTTCCAGGATCTCCGATCTCGTAGCGATTGATGATGCCGGTATCCATCGCACGATTCAAAATCCGCAACGACTCGTCCCTGGCTGAATCAGGAACCTCCCGCACGTTCGCAAGTAGAAGCCCGCACCCGGTCTTCACAATCTCCAGAACCGATGTCATGCTCCGCGAGATGAATATCTTCATCGGATCAATGGAGGTTCCGGTGTATGCGATCAGATCGGTATAACCCGTCGCCTGATTGTTATCAAACCGCAACATGCCTCCGTACTTGATGCTAACCGGAATTCCGTGTTTCAGAAGAATTCCGTCACAGGTCGTACTGCAAATCGTGGCAATCGCGATGTGATCCTCTGGAATTGGAATCGCGGGTGGGGTTGCTTCTTCATCGATTATCTTGATTCTGCAACTCATCTCGTGCTCTGCCAGATACCTGATGATCCCGAGCGCATCGTCCAGATCCGCCTTTTCGATGATTGCTATGTTTGCGATTACCAGTCCTGTCCTCGATGATAGGTCGAGATCGGTCTGGTAGATCCTCTTTTCGATTTGAGTCAACACAAACCCGATGCGATCCTGAACCAGTGCATCCTCAAGCTCCTTTTTGCCGAGTTCGGTGATCGTTCTGCCGGCATACCCATGCCGCTCTGTGAGCCCGCGCTCATCGAGGATGCGCAGGTGGTATCGCACGCCACGCTCCCCTAACGGGTATCCTTTCTCCTTTAAGACGTCTGAGATGATTCGTGCGCCTACCGCGCTCTCGCGTTCATCGATCACGCGCAGAATCTCCATCAGTTTCCGCTGGATCTGGGGGTCGTCCGATGAGATCATGATCCTATGTCGTCGCCGGTGGTAAAAACGTTGACTGCTCTTCGGGTGACTTCCTCCCCGCTACAAGTAACGGGGCTTCCTGCTTCATAGCGGTTGCTCATGCAACCATCTCCACAGGCGTTAATTCCCCACAGTCCGTGGGTACATGTCTATTCAGGATGTTGATTGCGGCGTTGTGATCTCGATTTATGACGCTGCCACAGTCAGGACATCTGTATGTCCTCTGTGAGAGTGGCATCGCTTGAATGCTGCCGCAAACAGAGCATTGTTTTGATGTATTCCGTGGATTAACCAGTTCCACCGATCCACCAGCTTCTTCCGCTTTGTAGGTCGTAAAATTGATTAGCATATTCCAGGATGCATCATGAATTGATCTTGCAAGATGATGGTTTTTTACCATGTTTTTGATCTGCAAGTCCTCAAATACAATCTGATCGTAGGTATCTACGAGTATCCGGCTTGCTTTGTGCATGTAGTCCTTCCGGGCGTTTCTCACCTTGCGGTACACTCCTTTAAGAACAGTCTTTTGCTTATTCCGGTTATTCGATCCCTTCTGTTTCCGTGATAGGTCTTTTTGTGCTTTTCGTAACTTTGAGTCGTACTTATCGAGGGTTTTCGGGTTCTCAATCACCGTGCCGTCTGATAGTGTTGCGAGTGTGTTGATTCCGAGATCGATGCCAATAGACGTTTTCGGCTCAACCTTTTCGACGACCGGTAGTTCCACGCTGAAACACGCGTACCACTGATCGCCGTCGCGTAGGATTGTGCAGGTCTTGATCTTCCCGACAATTTCCCGGTGCACAAACATCCGGATCGTTCCAATCTTGGAGAGCTTTAGTTTGCCGTCGTCCAGTATCTTAAATCCGGATTGCGGATAGGTGAAGCTGTCATATCGATTCTTACCCTGAAACCGTGGGTATCCGGGTTTCTCGCCGTTTTTCACGCGCCTGAAAAAGTTCCGGAACGCCTTATCAAGTCTGCGAATCACATCCTGCACAACCTGGGAGTGCAGGTCGAGATTCAGGTACTTCAATTGCCCTGCCTGCTGATAGTAGTTCAATCCGATTCCGCACCTGTCGTACGCGTTCTTACGGTCTGCAAGCAGCTCATTGTACAGATACCTGCATACGTTTAACCAATGCAACAGGATTATTGTTTGCGTTTTGGTTGGATACATCCGGTATTTGAAAGTACGTCTTGGCACAATACTTATATCGGTTAAAGGGGTATATATAGTTTATAGAAGCCAAAACAACCAGAAATTCAGTGTTTCACACCAACTATCATATTGTTTTTTGCCCTATGTACCGGCGTAAGGTTTTCAAAGACGATATCGCTGAATATCTTGAGCAATTCTTTAGAAAACAAGTAGAAAAGAAGGGGTGGACGTTAATCGCAATCGAAGTTAGACCGGATCACATCCACCTGGCAATCGTTGGAATTTCTCCCATCACGCGATTATCTGATGTGGTGAAATATTTAAAAGGAACAAGTGGGTTATCTCTGTTCAGGGTTTTCCCAAAGTTACGCCGGCAATTCCGCAAAGGACGGATATGGTCACGGAGTTACTATGTCGGAACCGCTGGCGAAGTGAGCAGCGCAACGATTAAGAGGTATATCGAGCGAGTAGAGCATGACTAAAACCAACAAAAGGGCGGCATTCATCCCCGCTACAAGTAGCGGGGTCTTCTGCCGCATATCTATAACTTTTTGGTACTCCGGATTCATTATGGGTCTCAGGGAATTACTGCCTCTGCCGCTCAAGGCAGGCACCAACTGACGATCAACAACCAACGATTGCCAATCAACGATCAGGACACGACAAAAATGACCCGCTACTTTGAGGTAACACACAGGGACTGTGCCGCAAGAATCGGCAGATTGATGCTCGACAGACGAATCACGACACCAGCGATCCTGAGTTCCGAGTTGCTCCGGCAGAATCGGGGCAGCATCATCGATTGCGGGTGTGTGTGGGACGATCGCCGAAGTATCCCTTCCTACCCGGATAAACTGCTGATACTGCCGCACCGATCGCTGCCACTCCACGCACCACTGGAGATGATCCAACAATTCGATGCAACCCTACGGATACGGCGCGATGGCGCGGCGGGCGTGGTGGTGCACCCGGCGCAGACCGATACCGCTACCGGTATCCCGGACGGTCTCGACCTGTATCTGATCGGTGCGGCGCGGATGCTCGGGATGCGGGCAGGACTGCTCGTCGATTGCGTGCTGAAACTCAAGAACAACATAAGAGCGGACACCGCAGTCTATGGCCCCGCACTCGCAACGCCAGAGAATCTTGCAATGTTGATATATCTCGGAATCGATCTCGTTGACGACACCGCAGCGATCATAAAGGGGTATCAGGACGTCTATCTGACACGAGAAGGCGGAAAATATCTCAACCGCCTCCGTGAATTCCCGTGCGCATGCAAGATCTGCACAGGATTGGAAACACCCGAAGAACTGCAAAGCCTCCCCAGATCAGAACGCGCCAGACTGCTCGCAGAGCATAACACAATCAAACTGGGCGAAGAATTGAGAACCGTGCGCGAATGCATCCGCGATGGAAACTTGCGCGAGTATGTGGAGAAGCAATGCCGCTCTGACCCGTATCTCACAGCAGTTCTCAGATTGCTGGACTCAGAGCATGCGTACCTGGAGGAACGGACTCCGACGGCACGGAAGGGCACAATGATCGCAAACACCAGAGAATCGCAGAACCGCGTCGAGATCACCAGATTCGCGGGTCGGACACTCTCAAGGTTCAGCCCTCCTGATGCTGATCTTCTCGTGATACTTCCGTGTTCTGCAAAGAAACCGTACTCGCTCTCACGGTCGCATGCACGGTTCATGGATGCGCTCTCCGAGTGCCGATCATATATTCATGAGATCGTGCTGACGTCGCCCCTCGGCGTTGTTCCGAGAGAACTCGAGACCGTGTATCCGGCGGCGCACTATGATATCGCGGTCACAGGAGAGTGGAGCCTTGATGAGACTGCCTGGGTGGCATCGTGCCTGCGTGCGTATCTCGAGAAACATGCGTACAAAAAGATAATAGCGCACGTGAGCGGCGGATTTGCAGAGGTCTGCCGGATTGTGGAGCACGATCTCGATATTGAGATTGTGCACTCCGCAATCGGCAACCCCACATCGGATGATTCGCTTACCATGCTGCGGGAATGCGTAGCTGCAAGCGTGCCATCACAATCGCGCAACAGGAGCAGAAAGCCCAATTTAGAGACGGTTCGGGCGATCGCTGATTACCAGTTCGGGAGCGGCGTCGGTGAGATACTGATCCCGGATCACGCACGTGTGAAACGAGTAAAACCGATTGCGCGGATGAAATCGATGGGACCGATCAAACAGGGGC
>DAWR01000208.1 GCA_002506015.1 Candidatus Methanogasteraceae archaeon UBA261
TGTCTGGTTTTGGCTGCTCTCCTTTCATCAGGCTGATTTCATCCCGCAACTTCTGATTTTCTGATTTTAATTTTTCATTGTCTTCGCTCAATTCTTCGATTAGCTGGAGAAGGATGCTGAAGGCTTCTGACAGTTGTTCATCACGAATTTCATCAGGCCGGATATTTATCGTTTCCAAAGTTTGCGCGATCCCTGATGAATTCATGAGACGACCTTTACTCTTCTATTATATATAGTATTCTATCAAATGGGGTGATGTGATAAAACCATTGATATAGCGATTCATCGCTTGTCAGATGACAATACTAACACCATCATTGAGGATTCAGTATACTTCCACTTCTCCGAGTTACCCTCTGATTTGGAGGGGATACAATTTGCGTTTCTTTGAAAGTCAAGTCAGAGTTTTAGATGACTTATTAACGGAAATGGCTTGGAACATACCCTTCCAATCATACCCAATGTCCAACCCCCTATTGACGCTATATAGCTAAATACTGATCAAGTTAGCATACCCGCGGCACAGGGTCACCCACCGGCGCCTCAACATAACGCCTGCCACCGATCGCGGTCTCGAGAACCACCTTTCCGGCATACTCGGAGACCACTTCCCCAACGACCCTCGCATCCCTTCCGTACTCGCTCGCCTGCACAGCATCCAACACCTCCTCGGCACGATCAGGTGCGACCCCGATAATTGCTTTTCCCTCGTTTGCAACCTCGAGCGGATCGATTCCGAGCATTCCTGACACTGTACGCACCGCCTCCTTCACAGGAACCGCATCCTCAGATATCACGATTCCCACGTTGCTCTTTGATGCCATCTCGTTTAGAGCACCCGCAACCCCTCCCCGTGTCGGGTCCTTCATCGCAGAGATTCCGCCGATTGCAAGCGCTGGCTCGATCATCTTCCAGAGCGGCGCAACGTCTGAGACGAGTTCGGTTGTGAAACTGAATCCCTCCCTGAATGCGAGCAGCGCTGTTCCATGATCCCCGATCGTTCCGGTGATTATGATCTTATCACCAGTCCGAAGCTCCCGGTCCGTTATCGCGCCCCCTGCGGCAATCCCAACCCCTGTTGTGTTGACCACAAATTTGTCAAGAGCGCCCCGTTCCATCACCTTTGTGTCGCCCGCAACGATCGGGACGCCCACCTCGTTGGCGGCGGCGTCCATCGACTGCATGATTCGCTCGAGATTTGATAAGGGGAATCCTTCCTCGATTATCATAGCGTTTGTGAGCGCAAGCGGGCGGGCACCCATCATGGCAAGGTCGTTGACCGTGCCTGCGACTGCGAGTCTTCCGATATTACTATCAGGGAAGAAGAGTGGTTTTATCGCGTGTGAATCGGTTGTTATCACAAGTTCCCGAGAATCGAGCCGGTCACCGAGTGCGATCGTTGCGCCGTCGTCCATCTGGTCCAGCCCGATCCTGCCAGCCGACCGGTTCGTGATCTTTTCGATGATCAATGAGCCAAGAAGGTCTTGCATCACCGCCCCACCTGCGCCGTGCGCAAGCGTGATCTTTTTTTGGGTAATAGCCTCTGCGCTCATGAGTTCACTCTACAATCCCGCAGGCAAGCCTCGATCCATCCGATCCACGCGTCGATCCCTTCTCCAGTCTTCGCACTCGTCTTGAGTGTAGTGATCTTCGGATTGATCGTTGTTGCGTCATCCACCATCTTGTCCGGGTCTGCACCCACGAATTCCGCGATATCCACCTTGTTCACGACAACAATGTCACTCGATAGAAATATCATCGGGTGCTTTGCCACGATATCATCGCCCTCACTCACGCTAACGATTACAACCCTTCTATGTTCTCCAAGCTCAAAGTCTGTCGGGCAGATCAGGTTGCCGACGTTTTCGATGAACACGAGGTCGAGATCGGCAAGTGGAAGATCTTTTATCGCATGATCCACGAGATGTGCATCAAGATGACACTCCTTTCCTGTGTTCATGGCAACGGTCGGGACATTGTGGCTCTCGAAGCGTGACGCATCGATATCTGCCACGATATCTCCTGCCACAACTCCGATCTGATATTTGTCTCCCAGCCGCTCGATTGCGAGCTCAATCAGCGTTGTCTTGCCTGATCCGATCGCACCCATAACATTGAACGCCGCAATCCCGTGGTTTTCGAAGAGCTTTTGGTTCCTGTTCGCATGTCTCCGGTTTGAATCGAAGATGTCGCTTCCTACAGGTATATTCAAGTGCATACCGTTATCTCCTTGATTATAATCTCGCGTCCCCTGATAAGCTCGGCAGTATCGCCACATTCCGGGCAGACGATATACGAGATGAGCGAATCATCCGCGGCCCTGCCAGTGTATCCGCATTCGCATCTGATCTCTGCTTTGATCTCGTCGATATCCAGTTTTGTCCCCTCAAGTAGAGTTCCTTTGATTATGGACTCCATGCAGAAGGTCAACTGGTCCTGATTAATCATTGCAAGCTCCCCTATCTCAAGCTCGATTGTCGATACCGACGCGGCATGATTATCCTCTGCCACCCTGATCGCCGAGTCACATATCTCCACTGCTATGCTGTATTCGTGCATCGCAATCCCCTATAACTCATGTAATCTCTAATCTCTCCAAACTCACCATAATCCACTATAATTCACTTCTCCCACCATACCGGAACCAGTTATGACACGTTCCCTCTGTGCTGACCATACAGGGTCCGTACGGGGTTTGCGGCGTGCAGACTCCCCCGAAGAGTTCGCATTCGTCAGGCGTCTTCAACGCTCTCAGAATCATGCTGCAACTGCACCCGGGATGCAGGTCAACGGGGGGGTCAATTGCGATATCGTATCTCAGCCGTGCATCGTAATCCCCAAATTCAGACCGGATCGCAAGCCCTGAGTCTCTGATCTGCCCGATTCCGCGCCAGTTCGCATCCGCAACCTCAAATACCTGGTCAATCATCTCCTGCGCTTTCGTGTTTCCGGACTCGTCCACCGCACGGGCATACTCGTTCTCAACCACTGATCGCCCGTCATGGATCTGCTTCAGGATCATGACAATTGAGAAAAGTACGTCGATTGGCTCAAAACCGGTAACGACGATTGGGTACCCCATCTCCGCAAATCTATCGTATGGATGTGTTCCGATGATCGTTGCAACGTGTCCGGGAGCGATGAACCCATCGATCTTCAGGCGGTCGTCGATCAATGCATCCATCGCCGGCGGGATCAGGCGGTGGGAGCAGAGGATGCTGAAGTTTGGTGGCGGATCGTTCATGAGAACGGCTGCATTTGACGGAGCGGTCGTCTCAAACCCGATTCCGAAGAAGACCACCTCCACCTCACCTACGCCCTGCTCT
This sequence comes from Candidatus Methanogasteraceae archaeon UBA261, assembly GCA_002506015.1. Lineage (GTDB taxonomy): Archaea > Halobacteriota > Methanosarcinia > Methanosarcinales > Methanogasteraceae > Methanogaster_C. The sequence goes on from DAWR01000208.1 coordinate 3,327, forward strand.
GCGATGCGCACCGCATCGTTCACGCTGTACACGGTTCGCACATCAGCACCCTCTGCCCGCACGTCCGCAAGACTCGCCCGTGAGCCCGGAACACGGAGCATATCCCCGTACGTGAGAACAGTTATGCCGCTCTCTGCAAGCGCAATCACGCGGTCAATATCCTCGGCCGGGGTGACGCAGACCGGACACCCGGGACCGCTCAAAACCTCCAGATTATCCGGGAGCAGCGTTCTGATCCCGTGCTTTGTGATGGTCTGCTCGTGCGTGCCGCAGACATGAATGATCCTGACCGGTCGGTCTGACGGATCAGGATCTGGCATCAGCGAGCGGATCAGTCTGATCGCACGTTTTTCGGGAGTCTTTTCACCTGCCATCTCCAGGCTCCCCTTCCCCTTCCAGCTCCAGCGCGGCTGCGTACTCGTCAAAGAGCGCAAACGTCTCCTTTGCCTCTGCTGGCGTCATCAACTGGATCGCGTAGCCCACATGTACGAGCACATAACTCCCGACACTGGCATTATCCACAAGGTCCAGCCGCACGTCTTGCCTGACGCCGCCAAGGTCAACGGTCGCTGTGCTCTGATCTATTGATAGAATCTCCCCAGGCACTGCAAGACACATTATGGATATAGTTGGTTTTTGAGAGAGATAAGGGTTTTGGGGGGTTATATGTGGGGTGAATTCTGACAGCGTGTGCGGAGGCAGGGTTGGGACGCAAACGTTGATATAAAATGTCGTCTATGGCTAATCCTATAGCGGGGCTTTAAGTCGTGACAAAAAAAATATTTGAAAATAAACCGCTTGTCGAGGCGATATTTAAATTGAAGCGGGATCTCCGGGAGTCTGTATCCGGGAGGTGGGTTGATCCATATTACAAGTTGCTGATCGGCAGGATATATGAGCGAATTAAAGATGAGTATCCTTTTCACGAGCAATTGCCCACAGCGACCATGCCGGATGAACTTGCTGCATATATGGTTCAACACCGGTTTAGAAAAAATGAAAATGGGCGGCATCTTATTCAGGTGGGTCCCGGGATTATTACTTTTAATGATACTGAAGGATATACGTGGGAGAATTTTAAAGAAAGTAGTATCTATGTGCTGAACACACTATTCGAGACGTATCCGGATGCGAAAGCTAATTTGAATGTTTGTGGGTTGGTTGAAACGATTGTCGCTTTCGCTGTACTGAATCAGATCTCGGTCGCGTCCACAAGTTCCAACCGTGCACCAAACCCACGGAAATGAACCACACAACAAGGATCCGGATACGCGGAATCGTACAGGGTGTCGGTTTCCGTCCATTTGTGTACCGAACAGCCATAAAACATGATCTCACAGGATATGTGCTGAACTGTGGGCGCGGTGTTGAGATCATGGTAACCGGAAGCGACAGCGAGATTGAGAGATTTCTATCCGGCCTGCAAACAAAAAACCCGCCGCTATCAAAGATCTACAGCATCAAAACGACCCGCATCCCGGGAAAAGACTTCAGGGAATTCACGATAAAGACCAGCAAGAAGCACAGCGGCGTCGGATCATCGATCAGCCCGCCAGACACCGGTATCTGCGATGACTGCCTGCAGGAACTCTTCGACCCAACCAATCGGAGGTACCTGTATCCGTTCACTGTCTGCACCAATTGCGGTCCAAGGTACACAACGGTATCTGATCTGCCCTACGACCGGGAAAATACAACAATGATTGATTTTCCGCTCTGTGGTGCATGCAATATTGAGTACAGGTCTCCTGAAGACCGCAGATATCACGCACAGCCGACCTGCTGCCCAGCGTGTGGGCCGAAGATGCTGCTCTATGATCGCAAGCAAGAACTGATCGAAGAAGGGAACGACGCAATCAGAGCGGCGGCAGCGCATCTGGACCGCGGCGCAATCGTTGCAGTCAAAGGGGATGGCGGCATCCACATCGCAGCCACGGCAACGGATGACGCGGCGCTCACAACGCTGCGGGAGCGGCTCGGCAGATCCGGGCAGCCGTTTGCGGTGATGACAGAGGACATGGATGCTGCAAAGGAATTTGCTGTTGTGATGCCAATTGAGGAGGGACTGCTCTCTGACTGCAGAACGCCAATCGTACTCCTCGAAAAAAGCGAAAACTATGATCTTTCCGAACAGATCTCCCCGTTTCTACATAACATCGGGGTGATGCTCCCGTATTCCCCTATTCATCATCTGCTGTTTCATTATGGCACCGAGTCCGCGTACGTGATGACATCAGCGAACCTGCCAGGACTTCCTATGGCGATCAGCACCAAGGAAGCATTTTCGGAGATGAACGGGATTGTGGACTATTATTTACTCCACAACCGGAGGATCGCGAACAGAACCGATGATTCAGTCGTCCGCGTGGTCGGAAACAGTCCGTCGTTCATCAGGAGGTCACGGGGGTATGTTCCGGAGCCAATCGAACTGCCATTCGCAGTTGCGCCCACAATCGGAGTCGGCGCTGAACTCCAGAGTGCGGTAACCATTGCGGATGGCAGACACGCGTACATCTCGCAGTACATCGGGAACACAGAAAAGATCGAGACACTGAAGTATCACAACGAAGTCGTCCGCCACCTCGAGAAACTGACCGGGATCACCCCTGCGAGGTATGCGTGCGACCTGCACCCGCTCTTCAACACCACAAAGTATGCGGAAGATGTAGCATCCGGGTCTGATCTGCCGCTCGTCCGGGTGCAGCATCACCATGCACATCTCGCATCGCTTATGGCGGACAACCGGCTGCCGCCCGACGCACGAATCATTGGAATCGCACTGGACGGCGTCGGATACGGAACTGACGGCATGGTCTGGGGTGGCGAGGTCATGGAGGCGGATTACCATAGTTTTGTGCGACATGCAAGCCTCAAAAGCCAGCCCATGCCGGGCGGCGATCTTGCCGCGTACTATCCATCGCGAATGGTTCTCGGGATGCTTTATGGCGTTCTTGATGAGCGAGAACTGCACAATCTTGATCTATGGTTCAGATACGGCGAAGATGAGCGAACTGTTGTTCTCAAGCAACTGGAGCGCGGGGCCAACATCTCGCACACAACGAGCATGGGTAGGGTGCTTGATGCCGTATCCGCACTTCTCGGAATCTGTTACCACCGGAGCTATGAGGGCGAGCCTACGATGAAGCTTGAATCGGATGCAAGACTGGGGTCGGATGTAAACGCACCAATCATCCCGGTGGTCGTCTCGGGGGATGTGCTTGACACATCACAGATTCTCTCCGGAGTCTATGAGCTGATGGGCAGGGGCAGGTATTCGAGGGCGGATCTCGCATACGCAGCCGAGGATGCGCTCGCACGCGGCGTTGCCGATGCTGCGTTGCGTGCCGCTGCGAAGACCGGAATCGATGTTGTCGGACTGAGCGGCGGAGTTGCGTACAATGATCACATCGTCCGGAGAATTCGGCAGGTCGTCGAGGACTCTGGTTGCGTCTTTATCACGCACAAGAGGGTGCCGTGCGGGGATGGTGGGGTCTCGCTCGGGCAGGCGGTGGTCGCGGGTATTGCAGGGGTTTGATGTGGCAAACACGCGGACTACACAAAACGCCCTGTAGATAACTCCGCGCTTTGCCAACGCCGTTTCATACAACATTGTAGTGATACCGAGACCCATGAAAGTGATTCATGAATACACACCCGGCATTCCGCTGATAAACTTTTAGTACATGCTCTACAGAGTTAAACAGGATGAAAGGTAACGGAAATGGCAGAAAAAAATGGCTCTGACGGAATTAGCATACTTCTTGGTGATCCTAAGCGAGCTATCCTGAAACTTTCGCTGCCGATGATCGTTGCCATGTCTGTGCAGACGCTCTACAACCTCGTTGATGCGGTCTGGGTCGCAGGTCTCGGAGCAGACGCTCTTGCTGCGATTGGTTTTGCATTCCCGTTCTTCTTTGCGGCGATGGCACTCTCCAATGGGCTGGGCATCGGCGGCGGCTCTGCCATATCCCGCAGAATCGGTTCACAGGATAAAAAAGGCGCAGACAACGTAGCGGTTCATACAATCATAATGATGCTCTTGATTGCAGCTCTCTTCACAATACCGCTATTTTTCTGCGCAGAGGGGTTGTTTGTCATGATCGGTGCCGGAAGGACGGTTGGTCTGGCTGTTGCTTACGCACAGGTCATCTTTGCTGGCAGCATCTTCATATTCTTCACAAACACCGCAAACGCCATACTGCGGGCAGAGGGTGATTCGAAGCGAGCCATGTATGTAATGGTGCTTGGCGCAGGCATGAACATCGTGCTGGACCCAATCTTCATTTACACCCTTAAAATGGGAATCGCAGGAGCTGCATGGGCTACAATCATATCACTTGCAGTTTCATCTATTTTCATGCTAAACTGGATGATTTTCAGGAAGGATATGTATGTATCATTCAAATTCAGAGGTTTCAGATTTAATAAATCGATTGTTCGGGATATCTTTGGAGTCGGAGTGCCGGCAGCGGTTATGCAGCTCGCAATGACGCTCACAATCTTGATAATGAACACAATAATTGTTATGGTGGGCAATACCGATGGGGTGGCGGTCTATACAACGGGGTGGCGGGTGGTGTCAATAGCGATATTACCACTTGTGGGAATATCAACAGCCGTTGTCTCGGTGACCGGGGCTGCTTTCGGAAAACGCTCCTTTAATAAGGCGAACATCGCCCATCGCTATGCGCTAAAGATTGGTTTTATGATAGAGGTGGTGATAGCAGCGGCAACATTCATCTTCGCACCACAGATAGCTGCGGCATTCACATATACGGAGGAGGCGGCGTATATCGCACCCGATCTGATAACCTTTCTGAGAGTTGTGAGCATCTCCTACGTGACCGTGCCATTCGGTATGCTCTCTTCCTCGCTTTTTCAGGGTACCGGGAAGGGGATGAACGCCCTAATTGTCACAGTCCTGCGCACGATCATTTTAACACCATTATTTTCATTTCTGCTCGCTTTTAACCTATGTATGGGGCTTAACGGCATCTGGTGGGGGCTGGTTGCGGCAAACGCCATCGGTTCGGCTGTGGCATTCACATGGGCAAGACTCTATATCGGGAGGCTCATCAACTCAGCAGCACCACGTCCCCAAACTCCTCTTCCCTCGAATCCGCTGTGAACGCCATGAATGCGAGCACGCACCAGATCACTGCACCAGCGAAGAGGAGGATGTACCCCACCATCAGCATGAGAAACTGGCTCACCAGAAAGAGCCACTGTATGTGGAGTTCATCCGCACGACTGGCGGTTGTGTTGCACAGATCAGACTCACCTGCCATCTTGTATTCCTCTGCGGCGGCATCCGTCTCATTTATTGCAAATTTGTACCGGTATGATGTCGAGTCATAGACAAATGGGTTGACCAGCAGTTTCACATCGCCCCATCGGTACAGATCGTCGGATGCACGTCGGATTGCATCCTCGGAGTCCACATAACGGTCGTTTGCGCTCTCGATCTTCTGGTTGTATGCGGATATGTACTCTTCTGCGGTTTCACGCGATTTTTTGCTCTTTTCGGGCTCGTTCAGAAGTCCGTAAGTGGTTGCAACATATCTGTGTGCGATGATTCGTGTGCGATCGTCGTTTGCATCCGATGCCATCGCCTCGAAATGCGCGGACTCTGCCTGTAAGGCGCCGCCGACAAAATTGTTTGACGCTGTACAGATTGCAGTCTGCGATTTGGTCTTTGCGCTCTTCTGCATAGTGTCAACAGCGATTCTTGCGATCAAAAGGTCGTTTAATGCACCCACGTGGTCATCTTCATCGACTCGCCCCAACGCACGATCCATTGCCTCTAGGAATGTGACAGATGCTTGCGAGATGCTTGCAAGTGCAGCCCAGTCGTCAGCGCTACCCGCGCTCCCCGATGACAGCATACCGGATGCCTTGCCCGCGATACTTGATATATCCGAATTATCAGACCCCTCCAGCGTCTGCAACATATTCTTTGTCTCTTCGATATCGATCGGCGTTGCGGTCGCCCTGAGTGTGATTGTCGCGTTTCCTGCGCTGTGCGACAGGTAATAGTCCCACCTGTACGTCCTGCCGACGATCGTCTCTCCGCGGAATCGGAGCGTGAAGGTGAGCGGCACTGAACCCCCTTTCGATATGACCGAAGCTGGCAGGTCCACAGACATCCAGTCATCCTTCCCGTCACCCATAGAGGTCTCGTCACGCCTGATCTTAACTGTGGATATGTCCTTGTATCCGAGAGTCTCCTCCAGTAATATCGTGAGAGGGGCAGATTTCAAGATGTCCACCCGCCCGAAATTGGAAGGGTATGCCGACATCTCGAATTTGACGGCATGTTCAACCGTTACCGAAACGGTTATGGTCTGCAACCCGGCTTTTCCACAATCAATGCGCAGTTTTCCCTGATGCTTGCCCTCTTGCGCTGACACGGGTATTGTGATCGTCAGTGTGGCGGTATCAGCACTTTGATTTGAGATTTTGGCAGGATAATTCACGTTGAATGTCATTCCAGCGTCGGGAGTTCCGTACGGCGCAACGCTCTTGATTGTCATCGCGAGATCACCATCATTCGCGATCTGAAACTTGCTTTCTGCTTTGAAGCCGGTCGATTCCATCTCTTTTCGTGGCTTGTCAAAGACGACCGGGTCTTTTATTTCGATGTTCTGGAGTGGGGCAAGATGTGCAGGGGTCGGGCGGTCCACATCGATTGTGATGGTTGCGATGCGGTCACCAAAGTACACATCCGCCCTATATAC
>DAWR01000157.1:0-555 GCA_002506015.1 Candidatus Methanogasteraceae archaeon UBA261
GAGGATGCGTGCGAACTGACCGTAATCGGAACGGTAACAGCGGAAGGGACCGGGGTGTTTCTTGAGGGCGATACGACAACAGAGATCGAACGAAGAGGTTATCGGTCCCTGCGGTGTTGAGCTGGTGCTTCAGCGGATTTGTAGCATCGTTGCAGTGTGACATCGGTTTAAGCGGGGAGATTCACAATTCCTGAGCCAAACAAAGTGGGTGGGTGGCAGACATGTTTCATGAAAAATGTGAGAAAGTTCACGAGGGGGGTACTGTCGATTTTGCTCTGAACGTAGGTGGTACATTTTCCTACGTATGGGTGACCTTGTGGGTCCCGGGTGCTTCCAGTGAGCTCGCCATGCCATTAGATTCTACTGCAGAGTGTGCAGAGAAACGTAGAGAATTAAAAACGGTCTCAAAACTCTGTGCCTTCCGTGTTCTCCGCGGTGATAACGCACTTGCTTTTCGGACGGTAGCCAAGGAGCTCGTGAAATCCGGCACAGTGAATGCCAGGCTATTGGAACAGATGCTTGGTTGTGATATGGGCGGTCATGGTGAGTATACTC
>DAWR01000157.1:649-3361 GCA_002506015.1 Candidatus Methanogasteraceae archaeon UBA261
TCTGAATTGAAACTCCCCTTCCACAAAGTTTATATAGAATGATGCCTTATGATGATAATAATGATAAGGTAAGCAAATGGGTGCGTGGGACACACAAAATCCCTTATCATTATAACAGTAACAGGTGGCAACATCGGTTGCACAAACCGGAGATTGCACATCTGGGGACAGGGGGACTACATCATGGACAACCACAAAACACTACATCTACTTGCAATAGCGATCGCGGCATCGCTTATGATCTGCGGGGCTGCAGTAGCTTCAGACGATACATGCATATCGACGACTGAGGACGAGACTATAGCCGCTATACAGGCGGCAATAGAAGAATCCGGAGCCAACTGGACTGCGGGCAGGACATCCGTATCCAGTTTTTCGACAGATGAAATGATGGGGCTGTGCGGCACAAGGGTCAGTTCGATTCCTAATGGTACGGAGATAGCATGCCCGCCTGTGGGGGACACTGCGGCAGGCGCGCTTGACTGGCGTAACAAGGACGATCAGGACTGGGTAACACCGGTCAGAAGCCAGGGCTCATGCGGAAGTTGCTGGGCATTCAGCGCAATAGGCGTAATTGAGGCGATGATCAACATCGAACTCGGCGATCCGGCAAAGGACATTGACCTATCAGAACAGCACTTCGTATCCTCATGCTGCGACGCAGGAAACTGCGGCGGCGGGTGGCCCGACGAGGCATTCAAGTATGCCAGAGATAAGGGCGCTCCTGTAGAGAGTTGTTTCCCGTATGCCGGAAGAGGCAGTTCATGCACACCATGTACTGACTGGGAAGCTAATGCATGGAAGATCACGGATATCACGTATGTCGATTCCACGACTGACGCATTTAAGTGGGCTCTTGAAGAGTATGGTCCGCTCGCTGTTGTTCTCTCCGCACCAGACGACTGGTTCTATTACGCGGGAGGCGTGTATAAGCCGGTGTGGGAATCCGAAGACGGTGTTGGCTGGGCAAACCATGCTGTTGTGCTGGTCGGGTACAACGACGACGGTGGTTACTGGATCGTCAAGAACAGCTGGGGCAAAGGCTGGGGCGACAATGGTTACGCAAAGGTTTCTTATGGCAATCTCGAGCAGTATAACTACGCATACGCAATCTCCGGAATAATATCGCCTGATAATGATGTTGAGACACCGGATATTGAGGTTACTCCTGCAGCACTGGATATCGGAAAGGTGGGGATTAACAAAGATTGTTCAACGAATCTGGAGATTAAGAACACGGGAACTGCCGATTTGACATACAGCATATATGATAATAAGTACTGGCTCACAACATCGCCTACGAGCGGCACGGTTACGCCGGGTAACCAGGCATCCATCACTGTGACATTCGATGCTACAGGCATGCGAATTGGTAATTATGACGCAACGATTACCATAACAAGCAGTGATCCGGATTGCAGGACTACAACAGTTCCAGCACACATGACTGTTGACATGGGCGCGACCCCACCTCTGGTTGTAACCGTTGAAGCGGATACTGTGCGGGGTGTTGCACCGCTTGAGGTTGCATTTACCGGTCTTGGAGAGTATGGCAATGGAACGCTTGCATACGAGTGGGACTTTGGCGATGACGCGAATTCGGAATCGCAGAACCCAACCCACATCTATACTGAGTATGGCACGTACACGGCAACGCTAACGGTTACCGATGAAAACGGGACGGCTGGGTCTGATAGCGTGATAATCAGAGTGGTCGATCCCTGTGAGGGGACCTGGATCAACCCGGTTGCCGCCACTGCGCAATCAGCGTACGGCACCAGAAACAAATTCAATCCGGCTAACGCAATCGATGACGATCTCGAGACCCGCTGGTTCTCGAAGATAATCAACGACGATTCTCCGTGCTGGATACAATTCGACCTCGGGGCTGTGAAACCTGTGAGCAGAGTCAAGACAGTGATCTATTATAGGGATGCGCCCATGACCTTGGACATTCAGGTCTCAACCGATGAGGTGCGCTGGACGACGGTTACATCCGATTTCACGATAACGGAAGGTGATACATTCGTTGAGATTGTGTTCGTGGAAACAGACGCCAGGTACGTGCGGCTCCATGAGACTGAGCTCAACCGGATATATGGGCAGTGCACCGAGTTCGATGTCTATGCGGGGTCGGGGTGAGTGTATGGGCTGATGGACTGCATGACTTGTTGCGCAATATGATTGCTTGCGGGGCGCGTGGTGGCGGGAGACTGTGCCGCCATCGCGTGCTACCGATCGTTTTTATGGTATTTAGAGGCGAGGGGTGTGAGCGTACTGGTTTCTGCTATTTCTGATCGGCTCACTGCGTTGGCTGTTGCGTAAAATTGGCTCTTTGCCATTCTGTATGGGTAGTTGGAAATCAAGGTGACCCCACCGGGGTGAGTCGCGGTGATGAAGTTCTTTATTATTTTCATAGATACATAGTGCTCACCGAACAATAAAGTAGCAAAAGTATATGCTCAATAGGATCAATCGCCGCAGCCAGAGGAAAAGCTACAACTGGGATCAGTTCAACCGTTTTCTACAATTTAATCCACTCCTAAAAGCCTGAAGATATATCAATCGCTATACACCTGAATCTGTAGAAGATGCGCTCCTGATAGAAGCTGGATGAGGGGGATCTTCAAGTCCGGTTCTGTTGCGGGGCTCATAGTAACCTCGGGGCCATTACCCCAAACAAGAGGTGCGCTATGGGCTCTACTTGACAAA
>DAWR01000141.1:0-3490 GCA_002506015.1 Candidatus Methanogasteraceae archaeon UBA261
CTGGTTGATTAAAAAGTTCCTGAAGGAACGTGGTCTGGAATTATCGGAGGAAAAGACTCATATTACTCATATCAATGACGGTTTTGACTTTTTGGGCTGGAATTTCCGCAAATACCAAGGAAAGCTCCTGATAAAGCCATCCAGGAAGTCGATTGGTAATATCACCCGTAAAATCGGTGATGTGATCAAACGAGCGAAGGCATGGAAACAGGAGAACCTCATCAATGTATTGAATCCCATTATTACTGGTTGGTCGAATTATCATCGATCGGCAGTATCTAAAGAGATATTCGGCAAATTAGATCATATTGTCTGGAATATGCTCTGGAGATGGGCTAAGAGGAGACATCCGGACAAACGTAACACGTGGGTTGCCAATAAATATTGGCATCCTGTAGGAACTCGGAAGTGGGTGTTTTCTACCGGAGTGAATAGATTGAAATCATTTTCGGACACGAAAATTGTCCGGTATGCTGGCTTGAAATTGGATAAGAATCCCTTTACTGACTGCGAAGCAGCGCCGAAGGCACCAAGACTACTTTAAATTGCGGAACCGCTGCCCGATACTTAAAGGGTTATGAGATGCTTGAGCGGTATGAAGGGAAACTTTCTCGTACCGTTCTGAGATGAGGAGGGGCGGGTAACCGCCCCCTTCTTAATCGGCGGTAAAATATAAGGGGATAGTGATCTTGCTGAAAAAATNNGTGTTTAGCTAACCACAAGAGTACGCAGATTTCCACGAAAAAGTATGAGGAGGTAGGATATAAGATGCAAACATATTATAAATATCTTGTATGTACTACTATCGTATTGTGTCAATCTCGTGAAATCTCGTGGTTTTTTTGCCCCATCTAAACACATACCTTGTAACTACCCACCTCACACGATAAACTCAGATCGGCACATCACCATCAAACCCACACCTCCCGCCACACCTCACCCACAACCACCGTCGCGCCAAACCCGAGCCCCACAACCCCGTACAGCCCCATGAACAGATACCCCAAGCCCACCAGCAACCCAAAAATCACCCCGCTCAGAACCACAATCCCCTTAACGTCCCTCTGCACCCTCTTTATAGCAAAGTAAACCTGGTTCACCCCGACAAACAAACTCGCAACAACCATCGCCCGCAGCATCGCAACCACAATCAGTATGGACAAGCGACGTCGCAACACCCCGCTCCAATGCCCCACCTACTGATCAGGCTTCCGATCTATCTCATGATCAGGCTCCCGGTCATCGTGGATAAAGAAGTTGTCCCCAACCATCATCCGGATGTACTCCTCCTTTCGCCCCTTCTGCACCCGGATCTTATCTGTTGTGAGAAGCGCCTGGTTGAGGAACAGTCCTTCAAATTTACTTATCACGCTCTTGTCATGCGCATCTTTGTTGATCAGCGCAAGTACATTGAATTGTTTGTGCGAAAACAGCTCAACAGACTTTGAGATGATATCATACGCTTTGTCAACCCCGTGTTCGGAAATAAGATGGCTTATAGGCTCGAATATGACCCACATCCCTTCAGGGAGTTGTTCAAACATATCTGAGACTTGTTCAATCTGATCCAGTGGCAGAGTGACCACACCATCGCTATCTGTGATCTCCTTGGCAGTGGATGAGATCTCTATAAATTTCATCGCGCCGATATCGATTAAATCGTGTAATTTGCCTTTGTACTCCGATATCCTTGGCTCGTTTGAGATCAGTACCGCATTTCTGCATTCACCAAAGATTCTGAGCGTGACCTCGATCACCGCATCCTCGTATCTGCTCTCAGGGGTGTACTCGAGCAGAACAGACCTGCCAAAGAGGCGGCTCACCTCATCAGCTTCAGGAACAGACCAGACCATCCCGTCCATGAGGTACTCACCGATATGCTCCTTTGGAATGGTTTTAAACGCCCGGTAAATCAGAAAGCCAGCGCCTGCAAAGGTACATGTGTAAACAACGCTCCAAAATGCAAGAAACATGATCATTGCATCTGTCGCATCTTCGATCCCGGAATACTGGCTCGCAATCATGAGGAAGATTGATGTCGTGATCTGAAACACGGCTGTGAGCGCGAGCAGCAGCCACGCAACCGATCCTTTCTGCACGTTCTGATGCACCATGACCCAGAGGAACATGGCTGCAAACCCTGCGATGAGCGAGATTCCAATAAAGACGCTGAATAGCAGATACGTTGTGTCCATCAAACCACTCCATAGATAATAATACTGCAATACTAAATAAATCTTTGTGTAAGGCGCGGGCATCCGGACAGGGAGTCGTCTGTGGTTGCACGCACCAAAATACTTTTACGTGTATGGGCAACAGAGGTAATGACTGAAATGGTGTAGGTGACACGGATGAAACTCGATGACATCGATAAAGAGATTCTCGCGATGCTGGAGCAGGATGACACGACTCCGGACGCAACGATTTCCGAAAAACTCGGAATCACGCAAGAAGAGGTTAGAGAGCGGCTTGATCGGATTGCCGACACCAGAACCAAGATACTGGTCGTCGATGATGAACCCGACACTTTGATCCCGCTGACCCGTGCGCTTGAGGCAGACAACTATGTGACGATCGAAGCAGTCGATGGTGCCGAAGCGATCGAAAAGGTGCGGAATGAGACGCCCGATCTGGTTCTTCTTGATCTGATGCTGCCGAAGCTGAATGGTTATGAGGTCTGCATGAAGCTGAAGGAAGATCCGCTGACGCGGCACATCCCGATCATCATGCTCAGCGCAAAGGGCGAGATCAAGGACAAGGTGCTTGGTATCGAGATCGGTGCCGATGATTATGTGACGAAGCCGTTTGATCTCCTGGAACTGAAGACGCGGATACGTGCACTGCTGCGCAGGGCGAGTGCGTGAGCGCGCGTGCAGGTGTGTGCATGCATTAAAGTTGAAGCGATATATGTTTGGGTGAGGCGAAAAAACCACGAGATTTCACGAGAGTAACACAGGAAGGCGGCAGTACATGATATCGTGCCTCCTCGCACTTTCTCGTGGAAATCCGTGTAATTGTGGGTTGGCTAAACACACATACCTACAGCGCATACACGAGCGATTTATGTGAAGACGTCGATTGCCAACTAAGACATGAATGTAATCGTTGGAATCGGGGCAAGGCGCGGTGTGACCGCTCAAGAGGTCTGCGCTGCGATTGAATGCGCACTGCGTGATTCCGGGCTTAATCTTGATTCAGTGCGGATGTTTGCGTCATCGCGGCTCAAAGAGGACGAGATCGGGATTATCGATGCGGTACGTTCGCTGGGGCGTGAGATTGTATTTCTGGACGATGAAACGATCAATGCATGCACGCCGCGATCACCGTCTGAGGCAAGCAGATTCGGTCTCGTTGGCGTGGCAGAGCCGTCTGCGCTCGCGCTCTCTAACGAGAAGGAATTGATACTGGAAAAGAGGAGTTACGGGCGGGTCACAATCGCAATTGCACGGTGACACGGCGATCCTCTGTTGTGCGGCGGGTGATCGCGCCT
>DAWR01000141.1:3630-7685 GCA_002506015.1 Candidatus Methanogasteraceae archaeon UBA261
GATCGATGAGGTGGCAGAGAATGCCGCACTCGATGTTTTGATTGACGATGGTAGGAAGATCTTGCTCGTAAGCGAGGAATGCGGCGAGAAACTGATTCACGGGGCGCGGAAGGATGTCGATGACAAGGACATCGAGTTTACACTCGTTCTGGACCCACTCGACGGAACATTCAACGCGGTTGCTGGAATCCCGTTCTATTCGGTCTCCATTGCAGTCGGAGATTGTGATCTTTCCGATATCACAAGCGGGTTCGTGCAGAATCTGCATTCAGGTGAGGTGTACCATGCAGAGGTTGGGAAGGGGGCATACCGCAATAACAAGAGAATCAGCGTATCAACAAACGATGATTTGCAGAGACTGAGTGTGACTGCTTATGCATATCGAACAGACTCAACAAAAGTAGCTGATCTCGGGAAAACCGTGCGGAGGATACGGGTTCTGGGGAGTTCGTCGCTGGAACTCTGTTACGTTGCGGCAGGCGTTCTGGATGCTTTTGTGGACTTTCGCAGGTCTCTGAGGGTGATTGATATCGCCGCGGGAAAGCTCATAATCGAGGAATCCGGCGGGATTGTCACCGACGCCGCTGGCATGCCGCTTCGTGGCGAACTCTCAATCACATCGCGGGTGAACATGCTCGCATCCAACGGACTCGTTCACAAGCGGCTACTGGACCTGACATTCGGGGAGTGACTTTTTGGTTGGGTGAAGAGGCGGATTTGCGCGCTGCCAGATGCGCGCATCGCAATGAACGATGCAATCAAATCGATACGACAATTGATTAAAGCCGGGTTGTAGTAGAGAGCTAAGGATTAATATCTTGAAAAGGTTATTGTGGCGTATACAACGAGGTGTTCTTGATTGACAAAGGAATATGTGAATGGCAATCTATATGTGTGTGACGAATGTCTACGGGATATTAAATCTAAACTAAAATCAAAAGTAGAATTTCCTATAAATAATTTTAATAACGAACCGTCTGATGAAAGTTCTGATAGGAAATTAATTTTAGAAATGATAATTAGTAAATTGTTCCATAAAATTGACGGTTGGATGGAAAGACCAAAATATGCGAAGACAAAAATTATGACTGATCTGATCAATCATGGTCAGTTCGCAGAGGACGAGATAGAAAGTGTTTTTAAAGGATATGAATATGAAACTACTAATTTTTCGGACGAATTTATCCAGGAGCATCCTGAAATCGACTCCATTGAGATATGGAAGCCTTTGGCTCTGGCAGGTACGACAGAAGAATATCCGAATATTCCAACCGAGAAAAAGTATAGTTTCCCCACCTTTGGATGTGATCTTCTGATTGCGGTGGGCTACTGCAAAGCGGATGTTGAAACGTTAGTCTGTCCGGATTGTGGTTTGGAGATTCAAAACACTCCAGAAAATTGCACATGGGGATACGAACGTGATTTGGTATGTCCCAAATGTGTCAATAAAAGAGCGGATGAATTTGATACGAAAGGATTGGTCAGAAATGGTAATCCACCACACCATGGACATTGGACAACACAGAAACCAGAACTTGTTTACACCGGAACTGATTATTTTAGTATTTTACACCCCTTCTGCAAAAAAAGCCCACGAGAAGACGGTAAAGGAGCTATGTTGGTTTCTGGAGTTTGGATCGATGATTGTGGGCGAGTCGTATTAAGCTTGGAATGCATCTTCTGTGGTGCGAGAAACGCATTGAAACCATTTATGAAAGATGGGGAAATTTCTCTTTTAAACGAAAGCGGTGCAGTATGGAAAAGAATAGAATCACGCGTATATGAGCTTATTGAAGGTGGTGAAAGCGAAAGAGTTGAATTCAAATCTTCTATGCGGTGGGATTACAAAAAGAGTACCAAAAACAAAGACTTGGAACATGAGATTACAAGAACAATTTCAGCTTTTTTGAATTCATCTGGTGGCATTCTCTTGATCGGCGTGGATGACGAGGGAAATATCAAAGGAATTGAAAAAGATTTCGAAACGTTAAGAGAGGATAAACAAAACATAGATGGTTTTGAACTGCACATAACTGATCTTGTGAATGGCGATCTTGGCAAAGAATATCGAAAATTCGTTCACGTTTCGTTTGAAATGGCTGACGGTAAACGTATTTGTTTTATAGAGATCGATAAATCTCCTGGACCTGTTTTTTTGAAATCTGAAGGAAAAACGATATTTGTTGTTAGGTCTGGAAATCGCTCACAAGCCTACGATGCAGAAGAACAAAATAGATATATTAAAACGCATTGGAAATGAAAATTATATGAATATCAAAAATTTTAAACTGTGCTCAATCGCTTATAGAAGGTGACACAACATGAACTCAATACCAAAAATCGCTCCAATCCTGAAGATAACACCGGAAAAACTGGAGAGAGAGAGCCTTGAAACGTACTTGCACATCAGACTGAAACGCTGCGAGTCCGAACTATTCAATCTCGCAAGGAAATACGGCGTTTCATCAATCGAAGACTTTGAAGAGAAGTATAAAAGAGGAACTATAGAGGAAGAAGGAACATGGGAGGATTTCTTCAGGCTGGATCATCTTGAAGCAGAAAGAGACTCGATAAGAGAGGCATTAGGGGCGATCCGGTGAATTTGAACCGGAAATTATCCGAGATCGCCGAAGTTGAATTTTCTGATGTTGTCGAGTTTGCAGAAGATCTTGAAGAGAAACTACGGATATACATCAGGGACGGAAGTTATATCGATGTCTGGTTTTCACGCAAGATCCAAGGAAGGTATGCGTATCACTGGGAGCGTAGGCACCTCAACGGGACTGTTTACAGGCATGACAATGTCCCTCACGAAAAATGGGGATATGTCGAAACTTTTCCAAAACATTTTCATAACGGTTCTGAATACGATGTTTGTGATAGTTCGATCAGCGATGAGCCTGTTGAGGCGATCAGAGAGTTTCTGAGCTTTGCGCGGGACATCGTCAATAACTAAAACCCAGTTTAACCGCCCAACAGAAGGTATCGAAATCGCCACTAACCACCCCTGCACCAGATGCGGCAATCCCGCAGTCATATTCCAGCCGTACTCAGGCATGCACCTCTGCAAGCAGCACCTGATCGACGACATCACGCGAAAAGCCAAGCGGGACCTCCGAAAGTACAACATCCAGCCGGGCACAATCGCTGTCGCATTGAGCGGAGGCAAGGACAGCTCCGCGCTCCTGCACCTGTTGCACAAGATCCTCGCGCCAAGCCGAAAGATAAAAATCGTTGCGATCACAATCGATGAGGGCATCAGCGGCTACCGCGCGAAGACGGTAGAAAACGCAAGCAACCTCGCAAGCAACCTTGAAATTCCGCACACCATCATAACATTTGAGGACGCATTCGGAAGAACGCTCGACGATCTCATGGAAGAGAGCGATCGCCCGCCCTGCTCGGTCTGCGGCGTGCTGCGCAAGAACCTGCTCAACAGAACCGCAAAAGAACTCGGCGCAACTCATCTTGCAATCGGGCATAACTTGGATGACGAGGCGCAGACGATCCTTGCCAACCACCTGCGCGGTGATATCCGGCGGCTCGTCCGGTTGTCGCACGCGAGAGTGCAGCCGGGACTGGTTCCGCGCATCAAGCCTCTGCGACATGTTCCTGAGAGCGAGGTTCTGGCGTACGCGAGCGCAGTTGGGCTGCAGGTCTGTCCGAAGGCGTGCCCGTACGTGGATGCAGCATACCGGCTTGGAATACGGATATTCCTGCGCGAGTTTGAGGATCATCATCCGGGCACCAGGCATGGGATCATGCGCGGATTCGACAGGATGGTGGGTGCGCTTGGCGATGCGTATCCGCCAGCATCGCTTGTGCCGTGCCAGGTCTGCGGCGAGCCATGTACGGACGGGCTCTGTCAGGCGTGCAAGATGCTTGGTAAGTGTTGAGGCTTAACTGGCATCACTGTCTGGGCATCTGGCTTTGGGACATTATTATTCAACCAACTGCCCCATCACACCACAACCCCCATCTGTAAATTCGACCACGCGTCACCATAGAATACCCTGACCAACACGCTTGATACAATCGTATTTCTACATACGATC
>DAWR01000032.1 GCA_002506015.1 Candidatus Methanogasteraceae archaeon UBA261
CAGCACCGCGAGCACGCCCGCGCTGAGAATTGTTCGCAATACGATACGTGTTTCGGTTGTGGGGGTGCATCTTGTCATGATAATTAACTCCAATGTGGTAATGTGTTACATTCCCTACACACAACCCGCCCCTATAAAAACCTTTCGCCCTCTGAATGCCACCTCACCGAGCCGCCGCCCGACCACCCGGGCGCCTGCGAACCCGCGAGCTTCCACGCATCTGACAACCTCGCGGCAATTCCCCCACCACCGCCACGCCCATGGGACCCGCACCCAACGCAAACCCGCTGGCGTCGCTGTGCCCGTCATAGATAAAGTGGGGCAGCCTCGAACGCCATCAAAACCCCCCACACCAGATGATGCTTCCATCCCAATAACTTGTCCGAGAGCCTATGCAGGATACTCCAACATCCCCCCATCTGCAATCTCGGACACCATTTCATCTGTCAATCCGGACAGCCAATATGATGTTATCCCGGTCCTGCGCGCAACGTACCATAACGACCAATCGTTGGTTATGAGAGTACAATTCTTTAACTGGGCGTATGTCAGCACAAGCACATCCATTCCGCCAATCATCACCTCTGTCTTCGAATCCTTCCATCCGTGAACCTCCCGGTCATCGTCATTCTTCTCGATCTTTGTGAACATGATCGCGTTTTCCAACGCTTCATGGAAGTAGATATTCGAGGATATCGAATAGATGGAGTTCAACACCATATCACTGGCAAATGGATATATTTCTTCAGCAGTTAATAATAATTTTTCTATACCTTCCCTCGCAAGTTCTTGCGGAATGATTTTAGAAAGTACTGCACCGACCTTTATAGGGATTTCCGAAGGTAAAAACAGATCATTCGTCTTTAGTATGCAGGATTCGAAGATCGCCGACGCCTTTTCATGAATCTCCATGAGATCTTTCTTCCTCGGAATCCTCAATGCATGAACCAGCACATCAGAGTCGAGTACCAACCTCAATAGAACTCCCCTTTCGTTCTCAATTTTCTAAGGAGTGCCGTAGGATCCAGATCGCTCACAATCGCGTGTTTTGTTGACTGCAAGTAATCTCTATAATCCTTTACCGTTATCACCAGTTCTTTTAACGTATGCCCTTTGAACAGGCAAGCCTGCTCTTCGAGAGCTCTGATCACCTTGTTGGTAGCAACTTGCATCTTGTAACCTCCATTTCGTTCGCATCGCTATTTTTCACAGTCATTTCACACCCTATCCTAATAAAACCCTATCAATTCAGTCACCGGTCACCATCCACTCCTGAATGTATATGTGTCGCTAAATGTTACCCGCGCCCAACCACCCGCGAGCCCCCACGCATCTGACAACCCTCGCGGCAATTCCCCTGCCACCACCACTCCCCTGTCCCCGGGACCCGCATCCAACGCAAACCCGCGGTGCAGCCGTGTCCGCCCCTGGGTACCGCGGCGGGCAGCCCCAAGCGCAAAGCCACGACCCGGCAGATACGCCGGCCAAATTCCCTTATTATGACCACTGCCCGCAAAGATGCTGCTAAATGATCTTCTGGCGATGCCCCGTCAAAAGCCGCCAGCATATCCTATCTGATTGATGCGCGCTGTTGCGAGATCAACAGCCCCTATCGGCTAAAACTTATGCTTGCAAACATCTGGGGGATGAAGCCTACCCCTGTTTGAAGAGCAAGATGTTCGCCCCCGCCGATCAACGTTAGTCGCTTGCCCACATCCACATTCTTGGACATTCGTCCCGCCCCGCACCTCAATCATATCTTCATCACCTGCCGCAAGCATCACGAACACCCCAAAATCGATCCTTATCTAATCATATATGGTTATCCAACTTTTCATCAAAATATTCGCACGCAATGACCTCAAGAACTCCACCGTACCAGTCTCTGGATGCGGAAATCTCTTTTACTGAGTTTAAAGCATCTTCACGTGATAAAACACCAGCATCATACAGCAAACGTATAACAAATGCCGATGTTAACACCTTCACTTCTGCCACAGATTTCATATACGGCAGTGCCCTGACATCATCGGTAATAACGTAATCGCACTTGCATGTCCCTGCCAGCGATAGGATTTCGGCTTCGCCGATGTCGATGTTGTTCAGGTGTTCTGGTATCAGGTGCACCGATTTTACCGTAATGACCCCACCTTCGATCAATCTCAAAAGATCTTTTGCGGATCTGCCATGCACGTCCTCGAATCTGGCGATACCGCTCAGTTCGTCATAGACTGCTGCTGATATGATGAACCGGACAAGTTTCGAAGCCTGATTGACAAGACCTTTTATTTCCAGTGAGATCAACGCGCTGGTATCTGCCAGTATGGTAATCACGCCTTTAACCTCTTTGCAACCTCATCTGCTTCCAATAACGACTCTAATATGGTTTCTTTGTATGTTCTGATCCGTTCCGCCTCTTTGAATCCGAGCAGGGTCTTTAAGGATTCGTAACTGATTTCACCTTTGGCGTACCTGGATGCTATCTCTCGCTTCAGGTGATTTAATTCAAGTTCTTCTCTGATAGCATCTGAAATCACATTCTGTAGGTACTCGTTCTCGGTTTCGAAATGTTCGCTTGCCACAGCTCCGATTTTCATGTACAGATCCTCAGGAAGTTCAAGTTCTATTGACTTAACCGGCATATTCGAGTCACATTCGTGTAATTGGGCAGATACATCATAAATATTTGGTGTAAATGATCTGTTTTGCGATCCCCATGTCAAGACCCCCATCCCTTCAACGCTTTACCGATCCAGTCATACCGCCGCATGTATACTCATATAATCCGCGCCGCCAGAATCATCCACAACCCAACATTGCGCCCGCCGCCGTGCCAGTGCACGCAAGCACCAGCAGCACCGCGAGCACGCCCGCGCTGAGAATTGTTCGCAAAATGGTACGAGTTTCGTTTGTAGAGGGGCGCCTTGTCATAATAATCGACTCCGATGTACTAATGTGTCACGTCCTGTATCACTACCATCCCCCTATAAAAGCATTTCGCCCCCACAAAACACAACCACACTGAGCAGCCGCCCGACCACCCGGGCACCTGTGAACCCGCGAACCCACGCGCATCAGATAACCCTCGTGACAATCCCCTCTACTACCGCCACGCCCCATGTCCAGGGGACCCGCACCCACCGGGCGTGGGGCGGGGGGTGCGATCCACCGGATATTGTTATTGTTGGGGTGATTGAGTTGTGGGATTGTGGCTCGGGCGGGGGCTGTTGGATGGTTCGGTCGAACCCTCTTCTGATTCTGCTCACGCGAATAACAGACAGCAAGTCGATCAGGGCGATGATTTCTGGTGGGGCGAGTGCCTGAACCGGCGGGGTGGATTTCGCCGATGGGCGGTCCGGGTGCTATCAGAGTATTGTAAAGCTGATTATCGCTCTTCAGGCTCTTTCCGAAGCTACGCAGGAGCTTCTGTAAAGGGCGGATGTGGTTACAGAGCTATTATATAGGAACAGCAGGAGAAAAGTGAGCAGCGAAATGATTGAGAGGATATTACATGCTTGAATGTAACCAACTGGCGGCAGTAATCCCGCCAGCGCAATCGTCATAAGCGACGCGGTCATCTGACGCATGCATCTAAAAAATGACGAATGAAAAAGAGATCATCGAAGCCGCACTCTTTGCTGCGGGCGACGCGGTCGATATAACCCGGTTGAGCCTGCTCGTTGGCAGATCCGAGGATGAAATATCACGGATCGTGGGCGAGCTCACCCGGGAGTACGAGGAGCGGGGATCGGGAATCGAGATTGTGGAGATGAAACCGTTGACGCGGTATCTGATGCGCATCAAACCCGAATATTCCGAATATGTCCGGTCGTTTGCTCCAAAGGAACTCTCTGCGCCGGTGCTCAGGACATTGTCGGTTGTTGCATACCATCAGCCGATGACGCAGTCAGATCTCGTGAGAATTCGTGGAAACTCGGCGTATTCGCATGTGCATGCCCTTGCTGATGCCGGGCTGATCAGATCCGTTCCGACGGGGCACACGAAGATCCTCACGACAACACCCAGATTTGCAGAATACTTTGGCATGGACTCGGACGATCCGGAAGCGATCAGGAATGTTCTGAAAGCAAAGATGGCTTCGCAGATCGGCGTAACTCCGATGTACGAATCATTTTTGCAGCGATGCGGAATTCCCTGCGTTGTAGTCAATGCGTACAATCCGTCCGAGGAGGATCTCGCTTTATTCAAAGACATTCGGATGCTTGTAGTCACAAAAGGATATACGGACCGGATCGAGAAGCATTTCGGTGGAGAGGTGATCGAGATTGCATCCACGACCTTCGACGACCTGATTGCGTCTGTTGGACTGATCGGCAGATACGGCAGGAAAAGGAATGTCTCAAAGGTGATCTCCGAACTGGAAGAGTTGAAAAAGAGATACCACGAGAGATCGAGGAAACTGGATGCACAACTGGACATAAAAGTGAAACCCGCATCAGAAATGGCAGCCAGCATCCTGAATGATCTCGGATTTACGATATCGCAGACAGGAATACTGGTGGCTTCGGATTGCCTCGATGTTGATGGAGTCACGTTTCCGACGCACACGAATGCGGTGGCTGACGTAATCGAGCGGGTCTGCGCCAGATACGATGCAATCCTTGACGGCATCACTCAACGATCACGTCTGTTGTGACAATCAGAGTCGGAGAGCGCTGCGTGTTCTGGTCTGCGCAATGCGAAAAACAGCGTTCGCATTAGACTTTTGAACTCTGGCAACATCTATCACAACATGAACATTGATGAGATAACATTCTATGACCGGCTGCTGGACTACCATAACGTCCTCTTCCTCGGTCACCGCAATGCCGATCCTGATGCCGTATCGAGCGCATTCGCACTTGCCGAGGCTTTCGGCGGCACGGTCGGCGTCGCAGACCACTGCGGCAGGGTGGCGTCCATGCTGGTCGACCATCTGAAGATCGATGTTGAGTATGCGCCTGACCCGTCCGACTACGATTTCACAGTGGTTGTGGACACGTCGACCCAGTCGCAACTGAACGATCTGGTGCTGGGCGACTACGCTGTTGTCGATCACCATTCGGTCTCGCAGTTGCTCAGCGGTGCACAGTTCTATCTGCACAGATACGCAAGCTCGACTGCCGAAATCGTTGTCGATATCCTGGCATGCATGGACGCGCCGGTCATGGAACGCATTGCACTTGCGCTCATGACCGGAATCATTACAGATACCGGGCATTTCAAACACGCCGAATCAGGATCTTTTCGAGCGATTGCAGACCTGATCGATCGTGGTGGAGTCAGTTACAGCGAAGCACTCGATCTGCTCGCAGCAACACCACAGGACATCTCGATGCGCATATCTATTCTCGAATCTGTAAATCGTGTGAGAACAACGATGATCAATGACTGGATTCTTGTCACCTCTGAGACTGATTCGTTCGGCGCTGCCGCCGCCACCGCGCTGACAAACATCGGTGCAGACCTATCGTTCGTGGGAATGATGGATGATGGCATACTGAAGGTGAGCGGACGGGCAAAGCATGACGCGGTCAGATGTGGAATCAACCTCGGGAGGGTCATGCGCGACGTAGGTGTCGAGTATCATGGTTCGGGTGGCGGTCATGCCGGGGCCGCTGGAATGGAGGTTGAGGTACCAGGAGGTGCTGAAACAGTGCTCAGCCGATGCGTCGAGGAGTCCTGCAGGATTCTTGCGGGAGTGAGCAGAAATTAATCGGTACGTGTTTAGCTAACCCGCAACTTTCGGTGAAACGTAAATTGCAGTCCAAAATGAGCCACCAGGTATGACACGTTTCACCCAGCTCATACGTCCATTCATCAACCACGTTGTTATCATTGATACTACTACATGTTTTCTGCGACGATGAAGGGATATCACATTTCAATTTCAGGTAACCACGAGATTACACAGTCTGCGAAGCAGCGGCGCATCCATCTCCAAGATTTCTGTCTTGATCTCGTGAAATCTCATGGTTTTTTTCGCCTCAGCTAAACAGATGCAATAAGTGAATCATTGAATCAGGCGATTACGAATCGGAACCCTCAAAATCTGCAAATCCACTCGATCGCAGAATCCGCCGATCGCTCGTGATTATCAGTCCCTCAACGTGGTTCAGGCGTTCGATTAAATCCATGCCATCTGCTTCGCCTGACACGAATACCGCAGTTGCCAGCGCGTCGGCATCGGTCGCAGTCTTTGCAATGATCGTCACACTCAAAAGTTCCTCTGCTGCATATCCGGTCTTCGGATCGATGATGTGCGATCTCCGCGCCGCCTCGCTAAAGTACCGCTCATAGTTCCCGCTTGTTGCAGCAGAGACGTTACTGAGATACATAATGGTAACATATTCCGTCTTGTTCTCCGGATTCTGCAGAGCGACCCTCCACGGTCTTCCTTCACTTCTGCAACCGAGTGCCCGGACATCGCCACCGGCATTCACGAGCGCGTTTTTGATGTGCCGCTCTTCCATGACCGTAATCGCCCGGTCAATAGCGTAACCCTTCGCAATGCCGCCGAGAGTTATCCCCATACCTCTCTGGCTGAAATGTATGTCTTCATTCTTAATCGATATGTTTCTATAATTTACCGGTTTCAGTGTTTCGTTGATCTCATCACTGATCGGGGGTGCTCCGGCTTGTATTTTATCCGTCCAGAGATTTATGACTGGCAAAACAGTGACATCGAACGATCCGTTGCTCAATTCCGAGCATTCGATAGACTTGTTCAACACATATCGCAGATCAGATGAGGCATTTGGAAGAAAACCGTCTTTGTTCAGTCTCGCAACCTCGCTCACCTCAACACCTTCCGTATGACTCATCAGATGCTCGACTCTGTAAACCTCCGCGAAAGCGGAATCGATTGCAGACTCTGCTTCGGATACATCCGGATGCATGAGCGTGATCGCAACATCGGTATTCATTGCAACCCGCATCCCCTCTACACGGTGGCAACCATCGTCCACGCAGCCGGATAGCGATAGTGCTACCAGTGCAATCGAAAGAATCAGCAGAACCGCCGAGATTCGCTTATTCATACTACTCTAATTCAAAAGCAGCGTCCACGACACGAACCAGAAGGTTACAGTCATGAAAAGAACAAAAAACCAGTCTTTCCACGTGAATTGATTCACATCCATCCCCATATTCATATATATGGGCTTCTGGACATAGAATGCCACTATCAACAGCAGATATGAGAAACGATCCATATCTTGCGATGGTGACAGGAGATAATAACATATTACGCCAGATGCGATGCCAAGAACAGACGAAACCGCGGTCTTCTTGATACCATCGATGTGTCGCTTCCGCCGATCGACCGGAGGGGCGACGATCTCAACGGATTCTCTATCTTTTGCATCTCTCGCAATCTTTTTTTTGCTCATTGTAATGAGTGAGATGGTGCAATCCGCTATCAATGTTGCGGTTGCGGCAGGGCAGTTCAGCAGAGGTATGTGTTTAGCTGAGGCGAAAAACCCACGCGATTAACACAGA
>DAWR01000033.1:0-252 GCA_002506015.1 Candidatus Methanogasteraceae archaeon UBA261
TTGAGTAATATTGTCCCAAAGCCGGCTTATCTTAGTACAAATTTTATAAAATACGAGACTCAACAAAAATACACCCCTCACGTCGACCTTGGACAGAACCGCTTGAGACCCAGCAGCCGGGCAACCCCTGCGATGCTGATCCCATAAAAGACCGCCTTTGCCCCCGCAACCTCCAGTATCGCCCCAATCACCCCATTAACGACCGTCGTCCCCGTGACAAGCGCCAGATCGCACCACCGCAACACCTCTTCC
>DAWR01000033.1:352-4915 GCA_002506015.1 Candidatus Methanogasteraceae archaeon UBA261
AATCTTTGCGCCCAGGTACAGAAACATTTAAGTTAGAGTAGATTCTTTGGATATGATGGGCATGCGCTGATGAAATATCACATTACAGGCGTATCTGCGTGATAGATTGTCCATAAATCATACACATACAAGTTAAAACAAATAACATGGAGGCATAATATGTCAAATAACAGCAACAGAATACTAGCCGTACTGGCGATTACGATCCTCGCACTCATCATTGCCGGAACCACACCCGTGCTTGCCGATTCCGGGCAGCACGTGGATATCGCAATCGTGACAGGCTACACAAGCTACCAGATTCCGATGGAGAACGTGACAACAGAGATAAACGGAAATGCGAGCCTGAACATCACCGCGTCCTACTATCTCTCGGAATTGGTGCTCATGGGGGATATCGATCTCAGCGAGATGGACGTGATCTATATCAATATGATCAGTGCCCCGACTGCGCTCAAGATCGAATCCACAATCAACGACGCCATAGCCAACGGAGCTGTGGTACTCGATGACAACACTCTCTTAAACGAGAGCATCCCCGCAACTCACAATCCTGCTACGGTGAGGGCGGTACCTGATACCTACTGGGCAAACGCAGCATACAACGAGACCAATCTCGAGAACCTGATATTCTACCTTGCGTGCGAGTTTTGCAACAGAACAGATCTCATCGCCGGCGACCCGATCGAACTTCCGACAAAGGCGATCTACCACCCGGAAATGCCGGGCTGGTTCTGCGAAGACCTGGATGAGTATCTCGCGTGGTACGGGAACCGCACCGATTCCGGGCATATATATGATGCAGACAGACCGACTGTGGGAATTGCGTTCTATGCCAGTTATTATCCCTTCAAGATCGAGCCGGTCGATATACTGGTCGAGGAGTTTGAATCCCGCGACTTCAATGTGATTCCATTCTACTCAACAACCAAAAATGCGAGATGCGATTGCTACCTGAAGCCGGATGCGGATCGCGAACCCCTCGTTGACGCCATAGTCTCGTTCACATACTTCAGTCTCAAATTCGACCCGGGCGAGATCGGTGTGCCTGTGATTAACGCAGTCATAAACAACTACATGAACAGGACCGAGTGGGAAAAGAGCAGCCGACCGCTGCCGACGACCAAGATGATGAAGATCGATTATCCCGAACTTGTGGGCGCCATCGATCCGATTGTCATGGCTGCAACAGAGACTGATCCTGAAACTGGTGTGCAGCAGACACTGTCAATCGATTATCAGGTAAACTGGCTTATGAACCGCACAATCGCCCAGATAAATCTCAGGGAAAAGGAAGACGCTGATAAGAAGGTTGCGATCATCTATTATAACCACGGCGGCGGGAAGGATAATATCGGAGCATCGTATCTGGATGTTGCGCCGAGTCTCTGCAACCTACTGGGTGACATGAGCGCTGCGGATTACGATGTGAACATGAGCCTTGTGCCAAACAAGACCGCGCTCATAGAGACGATGCTCTCGCAGGGAATCAACGTCGGATCGTGGGCTCCGGGCGTGTTAAATAAGATGGTTGAGACTGGAAAAGTCGAACTGATCCCAAATGCCACCTACGAGGAATGGTTCATGGAACTGCCTATAGAGCGGCGGGACGAAGTACTTGAGAGATGGGGTCCGGTTCCCGGCGAGATCATGGTCTGGGAGAATGAGACTGGCAAGTACCTCGTGATCCCGAAGATCGATCTCGGGGATAACGTGATGCTTGCGCCGCAGCCCACCCGCGGCTGGCTCCAGAACAACGAGGCGCTCTACCACGACAAGGAGTTAGCCCCGCACCACCAGTACCTCGCATTCTATCTCTGGCTCCGGAAGGAGTATCAGGCTGATGCGATCGTTCATTTCGGGCGTCACGGCACACAGGAGTGGCTGCCAGGCAAGCAGTTCGGGCTCTCACGGTACGATTGGCCCTCAATCATGGTTGGCGACATGCCGGTCGTGTATCCTTATGTGATGGATGGACTCGGCGAGGGCAATCAGGCGAAGCGGCGAGGCAGCGCAGTGATCGTTGATCATCTTGTTCCGCCAATAATCGCTGCCGGACTCTATGGCAATTATACAGAGCTCGCGGATGAGATGCTTGCGTATGAACGCCAGGACGCAAACCCCACGCTCAAAGCAGCTCACAGGGCAGCAATCATCAATATGACCACCGAACTCCATCTTGATGAGCAGCTGGGAATTGATCTGACTCCGTTTGCAGCGAATCTCACTGCGAACCAGATAGAGTTTGAGGAGGGCTTCATGGAGCCGCTGGAACATCTGCTCGACGATCTGAGGAGTACATCGATGCCGTACGGGCTGCATATTCTCGGAACATCGCCACACGGCGACAAACTCACAGGAATGATAAACTCGATTCTCGGGCAGTCATACGCTGACGATGTGTGCGCATTCAATGACTCCGAAGATGCGCCGCTCACGCTGCTTGATCTTGTCATCAATCAGAGCGTCCCGATCTATGATGCGCAGATTGCGGTCATGGGCACGAACTCAACAAGCGTCGAGGTGCATCTCGAAAATGCACTAATCTATGCCAGAAACCTTGCAGAAGGTGATAATGAAGTATTAGCAGTCCTCGATGCACTCGATGGGAAGTTTATACCGCCAAATCTCGGCGGAGACCCGGTGCGAACACCTGATGCGCTTCCGACCGGGAGAAACTTTTATGCGTTCGACCAGCGCAAACCACCGACCGAAGCTGCATGGGAACTCGGCAAGGATATGGTGAACCAGACGCTTGAGATGCATCTCGCTGCGCACGAAGGCGCATATCCGAAGAAGATGGCATACATCCTCTGGGCTGGCGAGACCACACGCCACGAGGGTGTGATGGAGGCGCAGATACTGTATCTGCTCGGTGTAGAGCCGGTCTGGAGTAAGGGAAAAGTCGTGGGTGTTTCTGCCATTCCATCCGAATCGATGAGCCGCCCGCGAATCGATGTTTTGATCTTGGTATCAGGACTCTACCGGGACATGTTCCCTGACAAGATCGTTCTCCTTGACAGGGCTGTGCGGCTTGCTTATGAACAGAACGCAACCGCTGACTGCCCGAACTATGTCACAGAGAACACGGACGCGCTTGCGGCTGCGCTGATTGCAAACGACCCATCGTTAAACGAGTCCGATGCCAGAAACCTTGCGCTCATGAGGATATTCGGATGTGCTGACGGCACGTACGGACCAGGGCTTGCCAATGCAATTGGCGCAAGCAACACATGGAACGATACCGACGTTCTGGCACGGCTATTCATCGACCGGATGGGCAACGCATACGGCGCGGACGTGTGGGGCGAGACTGCAACCGACCTCTTCACAATGAACCTTGCGGATGTTGAGGTCACGATGCACAGCCGGAGTTCGAACCTCTACGGCGCAATTGACAACGACGACTTCTTCCAGTACCTGGGCGGGCTGAATCTCGCTGTGACGTACGCATCCGGCGGAAACACACCTGATTCATATATTACGAACCTGAGGGCGACTGGCGGCGAGAAGGTCGAGACGCTGGGTGATTTCATCTCCGGCGAACTCTATTCACGATACTTCAACCCAGAGTGGATCGAGGGGATGCAGGGACACGATTATGCGGGCGCAAGGGAATTTGCGGACTTTGTAGAGAATCTGTGGGGCTGGCAGGTGACGTGCCCCGAACTCGTCCCGGATCATGTCTGGGATCAGGTGTTTGAGACCTACATCAATAATCCTGCGTTGCGTGCCTGGATTGAACAGAACAACCCGCATGCATACCAGTCCATGACCGCCCGGATGCTCGAAGCGGTCCGCAAGGGCTACTGGGATGCAACAGACGAGGTGATCGAGAGTCTCGTTGCGGAATACCTGGAGTCCGTTGCAGAGAACGGCGCTACCTGCTGCCACCACACCTGCGGAAACCCGCTCCTCGATGACTACGTGACCGGCATCATCTCCGCACCCGGCGTAGTCTCATCGGAGACCGCATCAGAATATCGGGAGACTATGGACGAGGTAACTGGTAGGGCGAGCGCACTATCGCAGCCCGCTGATACGAATACCGGCAGCAGCAGTGGCGGAGACGGTACATACCCGCCCGGATGGTTCGATGATGCCGACAAAACCGAAGATACCGTACAGCAGACCAGATCATCCACATCCGTAACAAACGAGACCGCAAGAGAAGGTGGAGTCGGCGTGGATGTGAGCCAGCCTGCAGAGTCTATTGCGAAACCGGAGCCAGCAGAGCCATCAGACTATGTCGAAGGAACCGAGATGGAGGTTGAGCGACCATCGGAATTCAACACAGGGCTCTCATTCTCAGGCGCTCCAATGATCGGGCTTATTCTGGTGATCGGACTTGCAGCAGTCATCTACTGGGGCTACCGAAGGCGGGGATGAGTTCCCGCCTTTTCTCTTTTTAGGATAATATGGCGATATAATATGAGAGACTTTTTATTATCTTCTGGTAACCGGTCAAATTCACCAATCTCGACTTTTCGGTGCAACGTAAATTGCAGTCCAAAATGAGTCACGCAGGTGCGGCACGTCCCACCATTCTCAAACGTCCATTCT
>DAWR01000067.1:0-173 GCA_002506015.1 Candidatus Methanogasteraceae archaeon UBA261
TTCTGGTGGTTATGAGTCTTTTTAATATATTCCGGTCGGTTAAAAATATGGTGATGTCCTAATCCAAGATAGTTAACTGGAAATAGAAAAATTCGTGCCACCTCCACACAGATGATTCGCCAATCCTTCCAACATTGCAGGCGTTGTTATTCTTTTGAACTCGTTTATGAAAT
>DAWR01000067.1:180-3342 GCA_002506015.1 Candidatus Methanogasteraceae archaeon UBA261
TGAAATTCCAATAGAATTGAAACAGTTGGATCAACCATTCAAGCCCCCACCTCTATTTTGAGAAACACTTCGTGGCTCTCCGCTATTTCGTGTGAGTAGTTGGAAATCAAGGTGACCCGACCGAGGGAAGTCATGATGATGAAATTCTTTATTGTTTTTTATAGATAACTAACCACATAGGTCATAGAGGTCATAGAGGACACATAGCGTTCTTATTGACCATTGCTCGCAAATCCCATCTTAAAACAGGTTATATTTCTCTGTGACCCTCTGTGTTCCTCTGTGGTTTTATTCTCCATGTTTTATCCGGAATGGATCTTCTGCACCGATGCCCCATTTAGCAGGATGGCGCTCGTGTTGCCCGTACAAAACAGCAGAGAACCGGTTACACATACGATGATAAACTATCGTACAGTAGGACACTACCAAATAAAGTAGCAAAGCCGCTGGCACAGAATCCGGGTGATTCTCACCCTTTCCGCAGCCTCTTAATCTCCCGCAGCCTCCGTACCGCAACCTCACCTAAGAAGATTAACATCGCAGCAAGCAAAAACGGCATCCGCCGATCTTCGGGCTCCTGGACGATACGCGTGGATCGTTCCCTCAGGTTGTTTAGCAGCGGCAGGGTCTCATCCTCGGCATAAACACCACCTCCAAGCATTTCGATTACAGAGAGATCCGCACCCACCTCCCGAAACTCCTCGGGGTAATTCACAGCGATCATATAGTCGGAGATATCCAAAAATCCTGGCGACTCGGTCTGAACCGATGTCTGGTATTTGTCCTCCGCAATCTGCGAGAGCTCAAGTTTCTTCCCGTCCATTGTTATGCTCGGGATCGTGTCTGATCTGACATTGATCACCGCGGGATCGCCGAGATGGACATCGTCGCCGGTGATCACGATCACATCGTTTCTTCTCGGATCGCTGACCGCCCAGTTGACCATTCTAGAGATTAATTGCGCATTTTTGCCGCTGTAGAGCGCGCCGCCCCATTTTGAACCGTCGTCGGTGCTGAACGAGACTACGTGCCCCATGCCAAGCCTCCACGCCGTTGTGACCGGCTTTGCCGCACCGGTTGTGACAAGCGTCTGCGCACCGGTCTTTGGGGTGACCTTGTTGTAACCAGTGATCGATCCCGAGAGCTTGAGTCCACCGGTTATGAAATGATTCGGGTTCAGAACGCTGACCGGATAGTCACCTATTGTTGTGTCTTCGGGTTCCTCTGGCTTGTCTCCGAAGATGATCTTCAATCGCTCCGACTCTGTCGGTCTGTAGTATATTCCGCCGCCCGACTTAGCCAGCGACCGCATGAAACTCTCGTCTGTTGTCTCTCCGACGCCGACCGCGTATGTGATGATGCCCTCATCAGCCATGTCCCCGGCAATGCCAATACAGGTATCAGCACTGCTCGTCTGCCCGTCAGAGATTACGATCACGTTCTTTGCACCCACATATCCCTTCAGCATATCCGATGCGGCAGTCAACGCCTTATCCGCGTGCGTTGTCCCGCCATGCTTCAATTTCTTGATGGTATCCTCGATTGTGCTCTTGTAGAGACCTCTTGTCAGCGGAGCAACAATGTGCGCATTCTGATTGAACGCAATGACGCCGATATTGTCGTTTGAACTGATTCCACGCAGAATGTTTATCGCCAGTGCCTTTTCCGTACTCAGTGTGGTATCCCCCCCATAAGGCGTTCCAACACTACCTGAAACATCGATTACGATTACCACACCAACATTATCGCCCTCACCGGTACTCTCCTTCGATTTTGTCGGAAGCAGCGTCTCGAATCCCAGAGGCGAGTCATAGTACCCGCCCCGATCATACGCACGATCCCCTCCGACAACGACCATTCCCCCGCCATTCTGCAGATACGTCCTCAACCGTCCGATCTCTGCTTTGTCGAGGTCGTTTGCATGGAGATTGTCAAGAACCACGGCAAGATAGTTCGCCGGATCAAGTGATTCTCCGGAATTTAGGGTTGTCGTGTCGTAGAGTTCAGAGAGCGTCTGCGATAGCGGGGAACTCCGATCAGCCACGAGAAGAATCTCCGGTTTCGGAACCACATAGACCGATTTGTAGAAGACGTTGTTAACCTGCCTCAGATCATCCCCCTCCGGCGTGATCTCCGCGGTTATGGCGTGAGACCCCAGCTTATTGAACGTGTGCGGGACTGTGATGCTGTGCACCCGTTCGGTCTGAGAAACCTCCTGTTCTTCGACCACCACATCGTTGATTTGCACCGAGAGCTTGTATTTCGCGCCCCCACGCCCACCCCCGTCATCAGCCCCTACTGCCTGCCGCACAACGACTGTGAACGTCTGCTCACTATCCACAATCACGTCCTTGCCCCCGAGAACCTCGACGCTGAGATCGTTCTGCTGCGGCTCCACCCTAATTGCGCAGACCGTGGTGTTGATTCTGCCTGCAACAGCGATTGTATCAGCCAGATCAAGCCCGTAGTTATTGTTACAATCACTGACAAGCAGGACGTTGTCATTCCCCTGTGCAAACTCGGTCACCGCATCCCCGATCGCTGACCGATCCCCGGTGATTGCGTGAATTCGAGTTGGGGTGAGACTCTTGAGCTGGTCATAGACCCGCTGCCCGGTATCGTTGTCAAAGAGCGCCATGCTCCCGGTGTGATCGTCGATTACGGTTATGCTCGGCGTTTCATCAAAGATCGTCTGCGTCGTAAGCTCGTATGGCGATGCAAGCGCTACTATCAGGAGTATGAAGACTGCGGCTCTCGTGATTAACAGCCCTTTTCTGTGTCCTGCGCGGATCAGGTATGCTGCCGCCGCAATCACTGGAATCGCCAGCAGCAAAACATACGGATGTGCTATAAACATAGGCACATTTCAGTTGTCTGGTTGCGGTGTTAAAGGTATTGATTCAGAGAAACCGTATCCGACAAACCTCTGTTTTTCACAATCCAGATTGGCAAGAACAAATCGATCCGACCTCCCGTACGCAACTCTCTTCGAGCCGGAAAGCTTCAGAACGCACTCGCTGCCGGGCTCAGCGTGGTCCGAATCCGTCCCGCCCACCACAATCCCGTCAACACGCACGGGTGCTGCCTGAAGCCCGGAAAAGAGGTGCAGCATGTCCCCGACCACGATCCGCTGCGTGAACCGTGAAATCGTGCAGTTCAGCG
>DAWR01000107.1 GCA_002506015.1 Candidatus Methanogasteraceae archaeon UBA261
TATTCTTACGCTCCGATGGTGTAGTCCGGTCAATCATTCTGGCCTTTCGAGCCAGCTACCCGGGTTCAAATCCCGGTCGGAGCATCCGGTTTTATTGCATCGTTGCCACGTTTCGGATGCAAGCGTACAAGGTTTTATGTAATTATACGGATCATTGTTGCAATATGATAGGAGACCTGCGCCGGCGCAGAGATTACAGAGACTGTAGGATTGCGTGCGCACCATTGTTGCTGCTTACGCTGCTCATGCTCTTTGTACTCTTTACAGGCAGTGCATCAGCACTGACAGCCGATGCAGGCAATGACCAGAACGTATCGCGGGGAACTTCTGTTACGCTGGATGGTTCGGGCTCGAGCGGCACCAATCTGACGTACGAATGGGATGAGGGCAGCACCAAATTGAGCGATCGTGAATCGTTCAGCTACGAGTTTTCGGTTGGCACACACACGATCACTCTGACGGTGTCGGACGGCACCGATATCAAATCAGACACCGTAATCGTGCGTATGAACGACCCTCCGATTGCAGATGCAGGTGACGATCGCGTGGTCTCGCTAAACACGTACGTCAAGCTCGATAGCAAAGGTTCAAAGGACTCTGATGGCAGCATCTCTTCGTATGTCTGGAAGGAGGGCACAGAGGAACTCAGCACAAAGAGATCGTTCCTCAAAATCTTTGATCCGGGAGAGCACACGATCACACTGACCGTTACCGATAATTTCGGAGATTACGATCGTGACAAAATCATGATTACGGTCAACCGCGCACCGCAGGCAGATGCGGGGGCTGACCAAACAGTGAATGTTGGCACGCTGGTTCACTTCAATGCGTCAAACTCCAGCGACCCGGACGGCGGCACCCTGTCGTACCTGTGGAAGGAGGATGGCGGCAGCACCCTTAACTCGGCACCGTCGTTTGCTATCAGGGATCTTCCGTGTGGCACCCACCGCGTCATGCTGGAGGTTACCGATGTACACGGGGCTATCGGCACGGATTACGTGGTGATATACGTTGTTCCGGTGGACCAGAAGATACCTATCGCCAACGCCGGAGATGACCAGATAGTGCTCGTTGGAACCAATGTCACGCTCGACGCATCCGGTTCTTCCGATCCTGATGGCACAATCGTTACGTACGAATGGCTCGACGCGAATAGCACGATCGGCGAGTCCGCTATATGTGAACAGCCCTTCGCAAGAGGGGTGCACACGATCACGCTTGTTGTGACCGATGATGGTGGCGCATCAGCAACAGACGACGTCAAAGTCACGGTCAGGACGACCATGGTCATGCCGCAGGCGGATGCCGGAGACGACCACATAGCGCTTGAGGGAACAGAGGTTGTACTCGACGCATCCGGATCAAAGGGGGAAAATCTGACGTATCAGTGGCTGGAGAATGGCACAATCCTCTCTGATGATGCGGTCTTCAGACGCACATTCGACTCGGGCACGCACACGATCGCGCTGAGTGTGGCAGATGAGTACGGGTGTGCTGACACCGAGATTGTTAATGTCACAATCACACATATAGGGGCAACAGTGGCAACAGTGGCAACAGGGTCAGCAGGAGTGGCGGGAACCCAAAATACCGGAAAATCGGGGTTTAATTATACGACAATCTTCGCTCTGGCGCTTGTTCTCATAGTTGCGATTGGAGGTGGGATTTTCTTGATGCAACGGATGCAATCCGGACCGTCGGGACCATCCGGAAGAGCGGTGGGTGGTGCGTCCGGCACCAGGCATAGTGATCGAACTACACAACCGAAATTATCAAAATCAACATCTATACCGGAATTAAAATCAAAACCGAAATCGGAATTGGAATTGGAATTAAAACCCGAACAGGG
The DNA here is from genome assembly GCA_002506015.1 of Candidatus Methanogasteraceae archaeon UBA261. Classification (GTDB taxonomy): domain Archaea; phylum Halobacteriota; class Methanosarcinia; order Methanosarcinales; family Methanogasteraceae; genus Methanogaster_C. Next base: position 1,850 of record DAWR01000107.1, read on the forward strand.
GATAAACTCTGTGCAGTTGAAAGCACTGGTGCTCGATGCGATGTCAAAGACGCCAATTCCTAATGTAATCGTCCACGCAGGACAAGAGACCCAGAAGACTGATGGTTCCGGAGAGGCGACATTCGCACTGAAGCGCGGTGACCAGTACACAATCAGCACCAGCGGTGTTCCAAATCTGTATGCAAGCGCAAGCGCATCCACGGATGGTGTTGGCGACACTGGCGATTCTGGCAATACCGACGTAACCAGTGCCACCAGTGTCGCAACGATTCTGCTCTCTTCGATAGTCCGCCCCGATCAGGAACAGGATGCGAAACTCCGCTCAATCAGGCAGGCGTTCGATGACCGATATCGCGAGGTGTCAAGTTATGATCGGTGCATCCCCGAATTCTACAGAAGTGTTGCGCAGCGATTAATCGAGTATGTGCGCGGGATTACGGCAATCCACTTTGTACGCGGGAAGAACACGCCGAAAGAGGTGATGGATCGGTTGATTCCGGTTATCGAGCTCGTATGCTCCGAATTGTCCGAGATCATGGTCTCCAAAAGAAACATCGATCTTTATGCTGCCAACAGAGGTGTGGCGGGCACAGGGGACACGGGGAACGGGTCAGAGTGCGGCGCAGGTCAGGTCAGCCATGATTCCCTCACAGAGCTTCTGGCCGATCCGTCCGGATTCATAGCAGATGTTCACCCCCGGGTGCAGACGTTACTTACGACGATCGATAACGACATCACGTCGAAGACGCGTGATATGGCTGTTCTTCCGATCGCGGGAGTATGGTCTATTGCAAAGGGGTTGCTTTCAGAGCAGTCCGGAGATGAGATTGATTATGCGATGCGAATCCTTGTTGCGGACGCTCTGTTGAGATATGCCAAAGAGATGTATGAAAATCCGGAGATTGTGAAACGACTGAAGAAGGGGATATTATGATCAAAGTTATAGCACTGACCGTTGTGATTGCCACACTGCTTGCCATGCCGTGCGCAGGGAATTCCAACGAAACCATGGACAACGTGGTTGTAGATGCGGCAGATTCTGAGCGTATACTTCTCGATTACTCGATTGGTACCATCGATGTGGTATCGATGGGCGCAGAAAATTATTATGTTGTCGGATAT
>DAWR01000125.1:0-3616 GCA_002506015.1 Candidatus Methanogasteraceae archaeon UBA261
CCCGTGCGCATACAACAAGAGCTGCCTCGATCGCTCGCCCGGTCCCGGTTTGCCCCCTGTCGATGCACTATTGATCCGGCAGTCTACGCACTCAAAAGTCGCGCCGGCATCACATTCTTTGCAATCAGGTCCCCATAATCCTCCCGCTTGCGCACCACATCCACCCTGCCGTCATTAACCAGTATTTCGGTGCACCTCACCCGCCCGTTGTACTGGGAACTCATCGAGAACCCGTAAGCACCGGAATCGAGTACAGCAATCACGTCGCCCGGTTCAATTGCCGGCAGCATGCGTTCCTTTGCAACGATATCGCCTGATTCGCAGATCGGTCCCACGACATCGTACAGCTCCTCCATCATAAGGTCCGCCTTGTTTGCAACGACCACTTCATGGTACGCATCATACATTGCCTGGCGGATTAAGAGGTTGAGACCGGCGTCAACACCAACAAAGTTCTTTGCCGACCGCTTCACCGTGTTAACGCCTGTAAGAAGGATTCCTGTGTCGCCAACGATGTATCTGCCGGGTTCGAGCACGAGTCTCGGTGAGATTCCGATAGCCGATGAGCGTTCCTCAAATATCGGAAGGATCATATCTGCAAGATCAGCCGGCGTTGGCGCTTTCAGATCTTCCTGGTACGGGATTCCGAGCCCGCCACCGAGATCAACGAATTCGAGATCGATTTCGAGCCTTGTTATCTGTTCGACGAGATCCATCATCTTCCCCACAGCCTCGCCAAATGGTGAGACATCAAGAATCTGCGATCCGATGTGGCAGTGTATCCCGACCGGATTCACTCCTGAAAGTTCCTTTGCTACCTCGTACGCCTGCAACACGTCCTTATACCCGATACCGAACTTCGAGGTCGCAAGACCCGTTGCAATCTTCGGGTGGGTGTCAGGCGAAACATCGGGATTGACCCGAAATGCAATATCAACAATCCTCCCGGATTCCTCTGCGAGCTCGGACAACGCATGCAACTCATCGATCGAGTCCACAGATACGCGGACCCCTGCATCGATTGCCATCTGGAGTTCGTGTCTGGTCTTTGAGTTGCCATTGAAGAGGATTCTCTCGGCAGGAATTCCTGCGAGGAGCGCAACATAGAGTTCGCCGTCAGAGAAGACGTCTGCGCCCGCGCCCTCTGATGCGAGAATTCGCAGGACGGAAAGATTCCAGTTCGCCTTTGCTGCGTAGTAGATGTCTGCGCCCGGGAACGCTCCCGCGAACGTGCGGAAGTTCTCACGCAGACGCTGTTCATCGGTTACGTACAGCGGCGTTCCAAATTCCTGTGCAAGCGTGACCGTGTCAACGCTGCCGATTCTGAGGTGGTGCTCCTGTATATCGATATGAGGTCTTGAGGAGGGCATGAAGTTAATTAACCTCGCCATTTTTCATAAATGTTGTTGCGTGTTGCGTCATGACTGCCGCATCCCGCAGCACAACCAGCGCATCAACCGATGTCACACGGCAATCGCAGTCCATATCAGCCCCCGGTGCTGAAGATTCGGAACCAGCCGCCATTTGCAGAGCGATTACCGCATCTGTCGCGCTGATTTCCCCATCGTAATCGAGATCGCCTCTTCTTCCGATGCAATAGACATATCCACCACCGGTTCCAAAATAGACCATGCCATCAGAGATCGCTGCCCCCTGAAGTATGTATCCGGAGTCGGGCGGGTTGTACGCCCATGCAAGCTCTGCAGACGCGCCGCAATCCCGCAGGCAATAGAGCGAGCCATTCGCAGTCGCCGTTGTGAAATAGATGTGCACATCACCACCACTATTACCACCACTATCACTATCAGAATCTGATATCGAGAGAACCGGCGACGATTTGACGCCAGCGGGCACCGGATACGACCAGAGAACGTCCCCTGTCGAGTCATTCAGACAGACGAGGTTTCCGGAGCACCCGTGCTCGCCCACTCCGACGTACACACGTCCGTCATGGACAACAGGTGTTGACGTCGAGAATCCGATCTCTGTGCTCCAGCCGGAATCGATGAATCTGCCGCAATCGAGCCTGATCTTCCAGATGTAGCCTTGCTCCTGTGAATACTCTGACGCAACATAGAGATACCCCCTATGGTGCGAGACCGACGCCCGGATCCTGCCCACGTCAGAACGTGCAAACGAGATGTTCTGATCATCTGCGAGACTAATTATGTCCCTCATTGTTCCGTTCTCACGAAATAGACTCACCAGATTCCCGGAACTGATTGGGTGGATGAGGTACTGATCCACAACGCATGCGCCGCACCACTCGTATGCGCCCGCCACCCCTGTGGAACTGCTCCAGACCATGGTCCCGTTCTCATCGTAACAGAAGTATCTGGCGGGCGCTCTGCAATAGGATTCTCCAACATATACCCGGTGATCATGGTACGTTACCGGGCATGCGAGCGCATGATCAGTGGCATGCGCCTTCCAGAGACGCTCGCCGGTCGCGGCATCAAACGCATGCAGATCGCCGTCTCGCTCTGCCGCGAATATCATATCATCCCCGTAAGCGGGTGTTGATGACTGGATAAACCATGGCGAGGTTTCGTTTCTCCAGACCATGCTACCGCATCTCCTGTCAAACGCCCACATCGTGCCGTTTGCGTCGTACACGTACACGAGATCTCCCGCAACAAGCGGGGGGACGTTGATTGCGCCGGCCTGCATGCTCCACAAGAGAACAGGGTCGCTTCCGGGTGCGGCGTCCGATGTTGTGCCGGTGTGTAGGGGGTCTTTCTGAAACTGGTGCCAGCCAGAGACGCTCGCAGCAGCAGGGATTCCGGTGAGACAGACCAGAGCAAAGAGCACGACGATTACACGATTACTTTGATTGTAGATGGATCATACCCCCGCCCACACTCATATAGATCGTCCAACCCGGCAATCGCGAGTGCAAGCCATTCGATCTTGCAATAAGCAGAAGGAGTCGGTACGGTTTTGCGTGTGGTTTCTATCCTGCGCATTGGTCTGGATGTAGCGGCATATCATGGTTTTCACATTTTTTTGTCTTGATGCAGACAAACTTGATTTATCATGATGACTACCCAACCATATATACAGCTTTCGCAGAATCGAAGGAGACTTCAGGGGCATACGGCTTATCACAACCATATCCGGCATCGCAACATTTAATAGTAGTAATCTGCATTACTATAATCGTGATTACTAAATTCATCGACCGTGAAAAGGATCTCAGTTTCCTTGAGAAGCGATACGAGGAAGCATCCGCACAGGTGATTGTCCTGTACGGACGGCGAAGAGTCGGCAAGAGTCGCCTGATACAAGAGTTTATCAGAAACAAGAGATCTGTATACCACCTTGCATCAAGAACGGTACCTCATCTCCAGATAAGCGACTTTATGGCATCGGCAGCGCGAGAACTGGATGATAACCGGATACCCGACCTGAAGTCGGATTGGGAGGTTGTATTCAAACATCTGACTGAATCAGAAGACAGAACCGTAATCGCGATTGATGAGTTTCCATATCTGATCGAATCGGATAAGGGAGTACCCGCAACGTTTCAGCGAATAATCGACCTGCACATAGCCAACTCCAACCTGTTCCTGATCTTATGCGGCTCAAGCATTGGTATGATGGAAACAAAGGTTCT
>DAWR01000125.1:3654-5171 GCA_002506015.1 Candidatus Methanogasteraceae archaeon UBA261
GAGGAACTTGTAAACGCATACTCGGCTGTGGGTGGCGTCCCCTTCTACATAAACAGATTCGACGATTCACGGGATGTCTTCGAAAACATTCTCGAAAAGATTCTTGAGAAGGGAGAAGTACTTAACGAAGAAGGAGAGTTTCTGCTAAGAGAAGAACTTAGAGAGCCGAAAACATATTTTTCGATACTGCGAGCCATCAGTTTCGGTAACACAAAGTTTTCCAACATAACGAACTACACCGGACTTAACAGGAACTCGATGACACGGTATCTGGATATCCTGCGAACGCTCGGGTTTGTGCGAAGGGACGTCCCTGTAACAGAGAAATCGCCTGAAAAAAGCAAGAAGGGGTTGTATTATGTGGATGACAACTATCTGAACTTCTGGTTCAGGTTCGTATTCCCACACAGAAGCGAGATCGAAGAAGACCCAGCCGAGGTGCTGGAAACGTTGATAAAACCGTATCATAACCAGTTTGTGGGCAGGTCTTTCGAGAATATCTCAAAACAGTTCTTGCAGGACTTAAATAGAGAAGACGTGCTTCCGTTCAAGTTTCTGAGGATCGGCAGGTGGTGGCACAGGGATATGGAGATAGATATCGTGGCGCTGAATCAGGAAACAAAGGAGATTCTGCTGGTGGAATGTAAATGGAAGAAACTTGGGGAAAACGATGCATTGGGAGTTCTTCACAGACTTAAGGAGAAATCGAAGCATGTCCAGTGGCACAATGGTAGTCGTAGTGAGTATTACGGGATAATCGCAAAGGAGATGGCAGGGAAGGAAGATATGAGGCAGAAGGAGGGGTTTGTGGCGTTTGATCTTGATGACTTTTTCAGTCGTTAATGGACGTTGAAGGGCGGCGGGACGGTTTCACCCACCTACCCACTCGGCACATAAATCATGCCTCCGCCCTTCGTCTTATAGATCGTCCCGACCGTACCCACAACATCCTCCTCAATCGCAGTCTCACTCATATTCAGCGTCGTAATCTCATGACCGCTTTCGCAAGCATATACCCGCAATATGTTGCGAGCATCAAAGACACTATTGCAGATTCGCCCGCATCACAATCAGCGCATCAACCGAGGTCACCGCACCGTCACAATTCATGTCAGCCCCATCGACAGCAGGAACCGCTCCGACAGCCATTTCGAGCGCAACCATAGCGTCCGCCGCAGTTATCACCCCATCGCAATTGAGATCACCCAACAACGGTGGATCGCTGAACGCATACAGAAAGCCGCTGTCCGATCCGATTATGAGGATTCCGTCCGATACTGCTGGCTGTGCGATATTGTAGTCCGCAGTACCGCCGCTCCACACAATGGTTCCGCAGTCGGAATCGAACCCATAGAGCGTGCCTTTGTACTCGGCAGCATACACCATGCCGCCTGCAATAACAGGCGAGGATTGAATCTTACTTCCAACCGGCGCAGTCCATATCGTGCTTCCGTTTCCGGAGTCGAGGCAGTTCAGGTGTTTGTCCAGATCGCCGATATACACCCTGCCATGCGCAA
>DAWR01000125.1:5289-12287 GCA_002506015.1 Candidatus Methanogasteraceae archaeon UBA261
AATCGATTGCGGGCGTGGTTGAGACCATCCCCTCCGTGCTCACGTTCCAGACCTCTTTCTGCGTTGTGATATTCACGCAGTAGAGCGCAGGTCCGGCGCCACCGAAGAAGATATTTCCGTCGTATGCAGCTGGCGAGATGTAGTATGCCGCACTGGAACCATAGCTTCCGGTTGTCGTTGCAATCTTCCACAACTCGTTTCCATTGAGATCATAAGCGAAGAGGGCGCCATCAGACGCCGTGTTCACAAAGACCGTGTCATCGTAGATGAGCGGGCATGAGCCTGCGCCCCAGTATGTTGGATTTGGCTCAATTGTCCTGTTCCAGATCGTGCTCCCATCTGCGGTGTTCACACAGTACAGTTCACCTGTGAGCGAACCAACGAAGAGACGGTCTCCTGATTCTGATATCGCCGGGGTCGAGATGCCGCCACTGCCGCCGATCGGATTACTCCAGATGACTTCGCCTGTGGTCTCATTCAAGCAGTACAAGCCGAGCGTGCCTGATCCGCCGATCCGGTTCGCAACATACACCTGCCTATCCGCAATCGATGCGCCGCTGTTGATGAAACAACCAATATCTGTCTTCCAGAGCAGATCGCCGGTAACGGGCGCAGGTCCGCTCACGTTTCCTGTGCGCTGCGGGTCGCAATGGAACTGGGGGTAGTCGGCAACTGCGATCGTTGCTGTGAGTGCAAGCACCATTGCGGTTAAGGCTACTGTTTTGATCATGGTCTTTGGATTCATGGCTACATCGTATAGATTGTCTTAACTTAAAGATATATGGCTTGCGTGCTGACACCGAACGGCTACCAACAACAGAAGGCTCATTCTGTAATTTGCGTTGCAATATCTTGGCTCTTTGACAATTCGCGTATGCCGGGCATCGCGTAGATGAATCCTGTCTGTGTGGCGTTAAGTGATTAGGGATCACGAATAACACGTTTGAACGAATTTTACGAATGCTGAACCAAAATAAATCCGTATAATTTGTCCATTCGTGAAATTCATGTGCATACTTAATATTGTGTGGATATCAACATATAAAACCACGAGATTACACAAGATTACACGAGATTAACACAGAAATCTTGTGAAAATCTGTGCAATCTCGTGGTTCCTATCACAAGTTATTGAGCATGTTCAATTCGTGATAAAAACTGTTGGAAATAGACCAAATTCTCGATAAACTCCTCGAAACCAGAGTAGATGTAGGCGATTTGTCCGGACTCGTTTTTTGGAAAGGTTTACGATGCCATAAATTCCAGGGGATTGTGGCGTGGCAACAGAGTGATAAACACGTGCACAATATTTATGACACGACAAGCATATTACACAGGCATGGACGCAACCGAGCCTGTCGAAACATCTGCCGAACCAGCAACCGATTTTCTGCGAACCTTATCAAGAGAAGAAGCGAATCTCAGGAACATACGCAAAGCCATCCGTGCCGTTGAGAGGCATACGGAAAACGAACCGTCAAGCAAGATCTATAAGATAAAACAAGAGATTGCGAGGATTGAAAAGATATTGAAGCAGACCCAACTGGTTGATTTTGTCGAAGAAGATGTAGAGCAGCGCATGCAGCCAGTGAAATCAAGGATGCCTGATTGGGAGGAGCAGGCGCAGAAGAGTTTTGGCCAGAGGCTCGAAGACGCGCTGAAAGAGGTGGATTTCGAATTGAGTGGGCACTACCCATTGCTCAAGACAATGTTCTACACACTGGAGGTGACACTGGAGGCTGACAGCGTTATAATCTGGTATGGTCCACAGCAAGAGCGTTTAGACGCATGTAAACCCGTTCCCGACGTAGCTGCAAAAAAACTGGCAGCAAGTCACAAGAAGATCACCGGGCGTGGTCTGGATTATGAAACATTTCTCTCAAACCTGTATGCTGCCTATAAGACAACAGCTCGCAACAGCGAAAAGAAAATCGGGGAGTCGCTTCCGGTGTCAGATGTTCTTCTGGAGTATGCGCTCCTGGTCCAGAGCAAAAAGTTCAGAACGAACCCGGTCAAGAGCAGTTACAGAGAGTATGGGCGCGTCTTCTTCAGTTACGATCTGTATCAATTAAAGGAGCGGACTGTGGATGGTCATGAACTGAGCCTTGTTACTGCCACAAGAGCGTATACGAGGCGGAGATCCGGGTTTCTATGGGTCCCGTCCAATGAGCGGGGCGACGGCACGTATATCTCACACATACGGTTCAGGGAAGTGTGATGATGGAGTCGGAGCGTCTGCCATACAATGATTACGAGAGTGGTGAGGGTGGCGGGGGTATAGGCATAGATTTGGACCCGATCTCGGCAAGAAAAATCATAGAGATCGTCGGTGGGCAGGGGAATCCCCCGGAATATGGGTTCCAATACTTCACATCGGGTCTGGACAGCTATCTCAGAACAATCGACGAGGATTATCTCGGGAGTTTCATAAAAGACGGTGGTTCGGCGTTTAAAATGGTGATTGGGGTATACGGAGGTGGGAAAACCCATTTTCTCTATTGCATCAGGGAAGTTGCGTGGAACTACAACTATATCGCGTCATACATAGTTTTAAGTCCAGAACAGACGCCGTTTTACAAATTGGAGCAGGTATACAAGACCCTCGCCGCAAATCTCATCTATCCGCAGACCCCGGAAGAACTGCTGTCAGGATATGACCGTGGAATCGAGGCGGTCATCAAGGCGTGGTACAACCGGAAATATCAGGAGATGGTAGCAAAACTCCCTGGCGACGATGGTCTCGTGCACAGGGAACTCGCCACTTATGTGTCTGCACTTGGTCCGTATGAGAGCACGAGCTTCAGAAACGCAGTAAGAGAGGCTTTTTTGAGTCTTGCCGAGCGACGCGACGATGATTTCACGTTGATCATCCAGTGGTTGGAAGGAGAGAACCCTCCCAAGAACCTGCTCAAGAATCAAGGGGTATTTGAAAAGATAGATAAAAGCACGGCGTTCAAGATGATCCGTTCCCTTGTCCAGTGGGTGCGAGACCTGGGCTACGCAGGGATCGTTGTTCTCATGGACGAGGCTGAACAGACCCCGAGCATGACCACAAAGCAAAAAGCAGCCCTTTTGAGCAATATGCGGGAATTAATAGATGAATGCGGGCATTCCAACTTCAGGAATGCGATGTGGTTCTATGCGGTTCCTGATGAGAACTTCCTCGAGGGCAGAACGCAGGTGTATGAGGCTCTGCGGCAGAGGCTCTCCGCAGTATTCGATGCAGAGGTGAATCCAACCGGAGTCAAGATATATCTTGAAGAATCGTCCGAAGATCCGATAAAATTATTATCGGATATTGGAAGAAAACTATCTGCGATTTATGAGGTTGCATACAGCGTAAAGTTTGAAACAAGTGCACTTGATGAGACGATAGCCGATATTGCGAAAGCTGCGTATGAACGGAAGCTGGAAATCGGATACAAGAGAGAATTTGTCAAAAATATCATCGGAGCGCTGCACAGATTGCGTAAAACAGAAACCGAGGAGTGAGCGATGCGATCTGTGAAACACGCCCTATACGGGATTGGAGAGGTGCGAGAGACCAGATTTGGTGGGTTTGAGCTATCAGTCAGGTTTGAGGATGGCATCTTGCGATGGGTCAGACAGGATGAGCTTGAATTTCTGCCAGGGTCCGCATCGGTGCCAGATGTCGAGATCGCCAGACCCGTGGAACCCGTAGAGCCAATACTGCCAACGTTACCAGAAGAGCGGTTCAGGGCACGAGAAATCATAGAAGCGCTCAGATTGGGCATCGTTTCTCATGGGCAGGTAGACGAGTTCACGTTCGGACGGGATTATGCGATAACGCAGATAAACGAGTGGTTGAGCCCGCAGGGCGGCGGACCTCTGATAATTTCCGGAGAGTATGGGGTGGGAAAGACGCATCTTCTGGATTATGTCTACTCGTCTACCCTTAAAAGAAACTGGGCGGTTGCAATGGTTGCGCTTGACCCTGATGAACTGCCTCTGCACAAACCAAAGGCGATATACGAGGCGGTAGTCAGTTCATTCAAGTTCAGGACGCATAACGGCGGTTTCAGGGAATTTCTGCGGGAGATTGCAGCAAGCCCGAAGTGGCATGAGTTGCAGGAACACGAGTACCTCGGGACGGTGATTGCGAAGATACGAACCGGCGAGGATGATGAGCAGATATACGAGTGGATAGAAGGCGAATCGAGATACCACCCGCAGATGTATAATTATTCGACATGCGGAAATATTTATTGCTACATATTGAGTGGGCTGGGCTGGGCTGCAAAGAACATTCTCGGGCTTGATGGGCTCCTAATCCTGTTCGATGAGGCTGAGAGTGTGGACTCGTTCTGGCATACATCATACCAGAATAATAAAAGCTGGAATTTCTTGAATGGGCTTGTTCTGGCAGGTAACGATGATTCGGTGTCATTAAAAGAAGTCAGCATGAATAAATTTTATAAGCATTATCTCTACAAAGGCTGGTGGGGCTATTACAGCAATTTGCAGTATTGCGGACGTTTTAGGTTGCCGTTTACATGGAGAGTCCCGTGCAACTTAAAACTCCTGTTTGCATTCACCCCGGACGATGAAATATTCAAGATAGAGCCGCTGAAGAGCGCCCGGAAATTTGAGATTGGATCCATTGGTACGGAATATTTTGAGAATATCTCGGAGAAGATCATCTCGTTGTACGATCTGGCTTATAACTCCCAGGCAGACCCGCGTCTTTTTGAGTACGTGCCAAAGGATAATACCCGCAGATTCATCAAAGGTCTGATAGAAGCTCTTGACCTCACTCGTTTCCATCCTGATAAGCCAATAGGAGAATTGCTGGATGGACTCTAATAGACGCAGGCTCCGGCGTACGTGGGTGACTTTTTTCAGCAGATACGGCAGGCTCCTTCCGGTTCAATCGCGAACCATTCCGGTGGTCCTTGCCGGGAAGAACGCAATCATCGTCTCTGCCACCGCCAGCGGAAAGACCGAAGCCGTGATTGCGCCGCTAATTGAGCGGTATCTGAAAGAAGGGTGGGGTGTGGGGGGTGTGCGTGGCAGAGATCATAAGAGGAGCCTTGCGATTCTCTACATCTCTCCGACGAAGGCACTGGTCAACGATATGCACGACCGCCTCAAGGGACAGCTGGACGAACTCGGGGTCTCGGTATCGATAAAGACCGGCGACACGCCACGATTTAACCCGAACAAGTCCCCGGATGTCCTGATCACCACGCCTGAATCGTTTGATTCGATGATTTGCAGACATCTCGGCGCGTTCAAGAGCATAAGAGCGGTCATACTCGATGAGATACATCTCATAGACAACACATATCGAGGGGATCAACTCAGGCTGCTCTTGAAAAGGTTAAAACTCATTTCGGCTACGGATTTTAGTACTTATGCCCTCTCCGCAACCATTGCGTGTCCCGAGGATGTGGGAAGCAGATATCTCGGGGATTTTGAGGTGATCACCGACTCTGGTAAGCGAGAAATTGATTACACGCTTGTTGAATCGGCTGAAGAACTATACGACTGTGTAAGAAAAGAGAACATCCGGAAGTTGTTGATCTTTTGCAATAAGAGAGCTACAGTGGAGGAATTTTCCAGGGAATGCGTTGATCTGTGGGGTTCTGACCACGCGGTGGTCCATCACGGCAGCTTAAGCAAATCGATTCGTGGAGAAGCCGAGAGCTTCATGAAGGACGCACAGTACGGGGTCTGCGTGGCTACCATGACGCTTGAAATAGGGATTGATATCGGGGATATCGACGCCATCGTGCTTGCAGAAGTCCCGTGGAGCATATCCTCGCTACTACAGCGAATCGGGCGAGGCAGCAGGCGTATGCCGCGAAATCGGGTCTTTGCCATCTACGCTTCTGCGGATGAGCAGATGCTGCTCGAACGGATGTTTCACGTTGCAATTGCAGGATACATCGAATCGGTCGACTATTCACACGATCCATCCGTTGTGGTGCAGCAGGTCTTCTCCTCGCTCTATGCCAGCCCGGGCGGGCTTACCGATCACCATCTTCGGAATCTTTTCGAAGGGTTCTGTTCGGAAGACGAACTGAAAGATATCCTGAAGCACCTTGTGAAGAGCGAATGGATCGGGAAATGGCATGAAAAATGGAGTGCGATGACCAAATTGATGGATCTTGGAGCAAAGGGCGAGGTTCATTCGAATATCCCCTCAAACAAAGTGGTTGCGGTCATCAACGTTGATTCCAAGCAAACGATCGGCGAGGTGCAGTATCCGATCGATGAGATCTTTGTGCTTGGCGGAAGGGTGTGGCGGATCGTCAGGGAATCCTTTGATCGGGTGTATGTAAAACCAGCGAAAACGAGGGTAGCTGCTGCAAAGTTCAAAAGCCATGCGTCGGAAGGCGCCTTTAGCTATCTGCTTCCAGCACACCTTATGGAGTCCAAATCAAAGAAGTGGTACACGCCGGATTTAAGCGAGATTGCGGATGTTGGGGAGGGCATGGAGTGAGAGCGTCTCGAAAACGGATCGTGATAGATGATCACGAGAATGATTCAGTCTCTGGCGTTGCAAACCCACTCGACGCTAGCATACGTTTAGGTGATGCCGCACCATACAGACGTTTGAGATAATATGATTGTGAGGTGAGCATATACTGAAAGTAACCCCGCTCGCTTTCGACAGCTTCGGCGCCAGATCGATGGCGACCTTCGTCGAAACAGACGATCTCCGCATCTTGATTGACCCAGGCGTGGCGCTCGGTCCGAGCAGATACAGGCTGCCCCCGCATCCGCTGGAAATAGGAAGGAACCTGGAACTGTGGGGGAGTATCAGGGATCATGCAGCCCACGCAGACGTTCTCGTGGTCTCGCACTACCATTACGATCATCACAACCCGGAAGAACCCATGCTGTATGGAGATAAAATTTTATACATAAAACATATCCTGAAGAGCAGATAAACAAGAGCCAGACTAAAAGGGCATCGTATTTCCTGAAAAAGTTAAAAGACATCTCGAAATCCATAAAAACTGCGGATGGAA
>DAWR01000125.1:12376-12538 GCA_002506015.1 Candidatus Methanogasteraceae archaeon UBA261
TGTGGTACAGACATCAATCGAATGCGGCGGCGAGAAGTTCATCCATACAAGCGATGTCGAGGGTCCGGCGATGCCGGATCAGATACGATTCATAATCGAGGAGCAGCCGGATGTTGTCATACTGGACGGACCGATGACGTACATGCTCGGGTTCAGATACTC
>DAWR01000125.1:12595-12741 GCA_002506015.1 Candidatus Methanogasteraceae archaeon UBA261
AAAACATGATACGGATCGTAACCGAGACGCCAGCGCACACGATCCTCCCCGATCATTGTTTTATGCGTGATTTGAGGTACAGAGAGAGGATCGCACCGGTGTATGGGGCAGCAGACGATGCCGGAAAGAGGGTCATAACCGCTGCG
>DAWR01000125.1:12812-20013 GCA_002506015.1 Candidatus Methanogasteraceae archaeon UBA261
ACCAACAGCCATAGAGAGCAAAGCATTGAAGTATCAACCCCGCCCATAAAACAATATGCCAGCGATGGATTCGAGAATCTACACCATTGGAACACCGCAGCCAAAGCAAAAAACCCGCATTCGAATCAGTGGCATCGAATTACAACACCTCTCAATCGCATGGATTGCGATATCGTTTGCGTTTGCGTTCGTACTATCGGATAGTGCACGAGCCCACCCATTTAGCGAAACCGCGATCAATTTTTTCCTCGTATCCCTCTTTACAGTCGGGATCGGATTCATATTGCACGAACTTGCGCATAAGGTCGTTGCGCAGCGGTATGGTCTATGGGCAGAGTTTCGGATGAGTCCCACGTTTCTGATGCTCGCAGTCGGGATGGCGTATCTGCTGGGATTTTTATTTGCAGCGCCCGGTGCCGTGTACATATCCGGATCATACATCACCAGTGAGCAGAACGGACGCATTGCTGCTGCCGGTCCGCTCATGAACGTCCTGCTGGCGGTTATTTTTCTACTCATCTCCATGCAAAGCGGCTTTGTTGAAGGATTCGGGGCATACGGGGAGCTTGCCATATTTCTTGGAGTGCGGATCAACCTCTGGCTTGCTGCATTCAATATGCTACCATTCAGCGTTCTCGACGGCAGAAAAGTGCTCACATGGAGCAAACCTGCGTTCGCCGGGATGTTTCTCCTGATTTTTCTGGTGTGGCAGATTTAAGGAGTTATGCTCTTTTCTGGGGCTGAGCCGCGACCATGAAGCAGGGTCACACGTACATGCGCAATAACTTGTTGATGAACCACGTACGTGTTTATACTTCACACCGCCACAACTTGAGCTTTTTCAAATCTCTGTAACTGCAGTGTGAGCAAGGCGCTGAGTCATTGTTTGGTGGATTATATCAGTTTGGTTCCACCAATAAAAAATCGCAGTTTATGACGGTGCCGAGTATAGCTAACCATGAGATTCATGGATTTCCACAAGTTTTCTGTGTCAATCTCATGAAATCTCGTGGTTTTTCGTCTCAGCTAAACACATGCGGATGTCCACTCAATATTGAGTACGTACTCACAGACCACGCAGGCTCGCAGCATGTCTGACCCGCTGATCCACGAGCGCTGCGGTCCCGATGTCAGATCTCACATGCAGATCTCCGCGTATTCCGGATAGTCCCGCTGATGCGATCTTTTCAGCCTCTGCAATCGTGGGCGCGATCCCAACAACCGCAATTGCACGCGATCCGGTGGTGTATACCTGCCCGTCCTTCTCGTAAACACTCGAGTAGAATATGAGAGCATTTCCGGTGCCTGCGTCATCAATATCGACAATCGAGTCCTTTGTAGGACTCTCAGGGTATCCTGCCGGCACTGCGTACTTGCAGACGGTTGCGAGGCGTTCGAATTCGACATTGAGATTTGAGAGTGACTCGTCTGCGATTGCGGAGAGGATGTCCACAAAATCAGTTTTGAGCAGCGGAATCACGTTCATTGCCTCAGGGTCCCCAAATCGTGCGTTGAACTCGATTACCTTGATCCCAGTTGCCGTTAGCATGAATTGACCATAGAGAATGCCTTTGTAGGCTCCCACGTCCTTCTTGATGCTTCTCACAGTATCCTGCATGATTCTCTTCGCAGCCTCGTAGTCCTCCCCACGCATGAACGGAAGCAGATCTCCCGCATCCGAGTATGAGCCCATACCCCCGGTGTTCGGTCCCTTATCGCCGTCGTAAGCGCGTTTGTGGTCCTGCACAGCTGGTGCGAACGCAAGCGTCTCGCCATCACTGAATGCCTGCACAGTAAACTCCTCTCCTTTGAGATTCTCCTCGATAACAACGGATCCGGTATCCAGAAGCTCGGATACGTACTCCTTTGCGCCTTCGAGATCGAAATGGTCGCCCATCACCTTGACACCTTTCCCTCCTGTGAGTCCGGTCGGTTTTATGGCGACATCGCCGAGTTCGTCGATCGCCGCGTGCGCACTTGCAGTCTCGCCACGATCGAAGACCTCGAATGCCGGGCACCCCTCAATATTGTGTCTTCGCATGAATGTGCGAGCCCATGCCTTGTCCAGTTCGATCTGTGCCGGAGCACATCTCGGTCCGAGGCACGGAATCCCTTTTTCCTCGAGCTTATCAGCGAGGCTGCGCCCGAGCGGCGCCTCCGGACCGATCACCGCGAAATCGATCTTTTTCAATTCCGCGTACGGGAGTACCGACTCCACGTCTTCGTTTGCGATCAGGAAATCCTTGCACAATCTCGCAATTCCCGGGTTCTTTCTGCTCATCACCGCATACAGTTCCGGATTACGCGTGCTACGTGCGACCGCCTCTGCAATCACGTGCTCTCTGCCGCCACCGCCTACGAGTAGTATCTTCATTATTGGGACTGTCGCAAAAGAGTGTTATAAGAGTTTTGCCGGATGGCTGGGAGCGGTCAATTGGAGCATGTGTAATATCGTAGCGGGAACCACAAGATTACACAGTCTGCGAAACAGCGGCACAGCCATCTCCACAAGATTTCTGTGTCAATCTTGTGCAATCTCGTGGTGTATGGCGGATATCCACACACAATTGAATAAGTACAGAAACCGGAAGTTTTAGCAAAATTACGGACTGCGACTACACGTACCTAGCCGTTTCCCGATCAAGAAGCTGCATCGCCAGGTTTACCCGTTCAGAGCGACGATTGTGCAAAACCCGATCCGCGTCCAGTTTCTCCTCGAAGATTGCAATCACCCGCGTCACATCATCCGGTGCAGGACCGCCTCCTGTGTGAGTGCGGACAGATGCCATCGGATCGAGCGCACTTGATACCGCAGTCTCATCCAGACCGAGATCGCTGAGCCGAATGTTCGCAATCGAGACCGCGATCTCATCGATTGCTTTGAGTGATGGGGGTACGCCCGTTCGTACGAGTCTTCCAACGATCTGATGCGCCGTCCGAAACGAGATTCCGCACGATCGCACCAGTGTATCCGCAAGTTCGGTTGCCATGGCAAACCCCGCGGTCGCTTGCCGTGCGAGATTCTCCTCGTGAATTGTGATCGTGTCGATCATGCCCGCAGTCATACGGACGCTTGCGAGCGTGTCCTGTGCGGCACTCCAGAGATGTGGGGTTGCGTCCTGCAGGTCACGGTTGTAACTCATGGGAAGCGCTTTTGCAATCGTGAGTATGCCGGTAGCAGCAGCGATCACACTGCCGGTTTTCCCACGTATTAGCTCTGCAACATCCGGATTCTTCTTCTGCGGCATAATCGAGGACGTGGACGCATACCTGTCATCGATTGTGATGTAATCGAATTCGGAAGTGGACCAGAGGATGAGTTCTGCTGCGATTCTGCTCAGATCGGTCATGAGATTGGCAAACGCAGCCACCGACTCGATCATGAAGTCTCGTGCGGCAACAGCATCCATCGAGTTCTCAATTGTATCGTTGAATCCGAGAAGCTCGCATGTCCGCATCCGGTTTACCGGAAAACCCGTTCCCGCAAATGCAGCCGCGCCCAGCGGACTCTGGTTCACGCGTGTGTACGCGCCGCCCAGCCGATCAAAGTCTCGCGCCAGCGCGCCCGCATGCGCAAGCAGATGGTGTGCAAGCGTCGTGGGCTGGGCATGCTGCGTGTGCGTGAATCCGGGAATCAGCGTCTCGATATGCTCTTTCGCATGTGTTATCAGGACTTGCCTGAGACCGATCAATTCACGCATCATCTTTAAGAGCTCGTCGCGCAGCCGCATGCGGATGCATGTTGCGACCTCGTCGTTGCGACTGCGTCCGGTGTGCATGCGCCCGCCAGTGTCCTCGCCGACCATTTCGATGAGTTTTGACTCGATTGCGGCGTGGATATCCTCCTCTGGCGGAAGCGCTGAGATGCCCTCGGCCCGGATCACACTAAGCGCAGAGAGTATAAGAGAGGATGTTTCAGCCGTGATTATGCCTTCTTCAGTCAGCATCACGACGTGCGCACGGTCAACATTGACGTCTGCGTCAAATATCCATTTATCGGAATCAATAGAAGATGTGAATCTAAGAACATCTGCGGGTTGCGCAGAAAGACGTGCTTTACGCATAAATGCGCCGGTCGGGATTCGAACCCGAGTTCGAGCGTTGGCAACGCCCGGTGATAACCACTACACTACCGGCGCGCGTGGTTGTTGTGAGATGAACATGCCGTGACCCGGATTTGAACCGGGGACAACTGCGTCTTCAGCGCAGCGCTCTCCCGGGCTGAGCTATCACGGCGCAAATAACAATTCAAACACATATCATTTAAAACCATCGGAAAATGTCGGCAGAATGATCGGAATGATGGGCCCGCTGCGATTCGAACGCAGGACCTCACGGTTATCAGCCGTGCGCTCCACCTGGCTAAGCTACGGGCCCGACAGATAACATGGTGAACCGTATTCTACTTTAATATATCGGGTGCATGGGGGCTGGCATCTTGCGGCGGGGCCGAGTGGGTGGAAGGACTGCCGGGATATTGCGCGGATTCGGCAGCAATGGGTGGTGATTGAATAAAGCAGAAGATGAGCTTTACCATACTTTTTGGAGCGGATACCTCGTAGTTTTATATGCAGATATCCACACAATATTGAGTAAGTACCAGTAATCGATGCAACACCAGCGTTCGTGGAATGTGGAATTTCGATACTGAAGAACAAGTCACGAAACACGAGGAAACGAGGAAACGATGAAAATCCAGGAGAAGAAACTGAAGAGGGGGCATGGCACAATCAAGCTGGTTCCGGAATCGCTTGACGATCTCTGGCACCTGAAGTACATAATCGAGCGCGGGGACTTCGTAACAGCGTTCACAAAGCGGAGGGTGGAGGGGGCGACCGACAAGATACGCCCGGAATCATCGGAGAAGAAGGCTGTGCACCTCACAATCGAGGTCGAAGAGACCGAGTTTCATCGTTTTTCGAACCGGCTCCGTGTGCGTGGCATCATCAGGAAGGGGATCGACACCGGGGAGTACCATACCATCAACATCGAGCTAAAATCGGCAATCAAGATCACAAAGGACTGGAAACGTGATCAGCTCGAACGGCTCGACGATGCAGCGGCTGCATCAGCCCGCCCACGCGTGACGATCGTCACAATTGAGTCAGGGGAGGCAACAATCGGGCTTGTGCGCCAGTTTGGAGTGGATCTGGTGACCCAGATCACGCAGCCAGCCGGAAAACGGGGTGGTGACTTCACGAACGAGTTATATTCCTCACTGGCATCCGCTATCGAGCAGACTCCGGATCAGAGTGAGCAGCATGCAATCATCGTTGCGGGACCCGGATTCATAAAAGAAGATTTTATGGATTATCTGCGATCAGTAAAGCCGGATATTGCCTCACGTGCAGTTTTAGAGGACACCGTCTCGACAGGCATGCCCGGGTTTATAGAGGTTTTGCGGCGTGGCGCAGTCGATAGAATCGTGCAGGAATCAAGAATCGGGAGAGAGGCTGAGCTTCTGGACTCGCTGATGGCGGAGATTGCAAAAGATGGCGTGTGCGCTTACGGATGGGTTGAAGTTATGGGTGCGCTCGAACTCGGCGCAATCGATGTGCTGCTGATCGTGGATGAGACACTGCGGAACTTCAGAGAAGAGGGTGCGGAATACGATGCCGATTTACTGCTGCGAAGGGTTGAGCAGATGCAGGGCAGGGTCGTTGTCTTCAGTTCCGAGTTTGAGCCGGGGCAGCGGCTGAGTGCACTCGGCGGAGTCGCTGCACTGCTCAGGTTCAGGATGACTTAGAGACGTCGCCCATCACGCACCAACCCAAAATCATATCCCCAAACCCGGCAAATCACACATCTCCATGATCTTACTATCAGGCGGAACCGGAACACCAAAGCTCCTTGCCGGAATGAGAGAAGTCATTCCCGAAGAGGAGATCACCGTAATCGTAAATACGGCAGAGGATACGATAGTTTCAGGAAACCTCGTCTGCCCTGACATTGATACAGTCATGTACCTCCTTTCCGGCGCAATCGATGCCGCAAAGTGGTGGGGCATCCGCGATGACACCTTTGTGACACACGAATACCTGAAAGAAATCGGGCACCACGAGATCATGCAGATCGGCGACATGGATCGTGCAACCCATATTCTGCGATCGGATCTGATCCGCAGCGGCTGCACGCTCACAGAGGCGATCTGCGAACTGACACACCGCTTCGGAATCAGAGCCACGGTCCTGCCAATGACTGACAACGAGGTTGCGACGCACATCGCAACGTCTGACGGGGTGATACACTTCCAGGAGTACTGGATCACGCATCAGGGCGAGCCGGATGCGCTTGATGTTCAGATCCGCGGAATCGAAGACGCGAAACCATCTGATGCAGTGCTCGCCGCTTTGGATGGCGAGGATCAGGTCGTGATCGGTCCGAGCAATCCGATCACGAGCATCGGTCCGATAATTGCGCTTCAGGGAATGCGGGAGATTATGAAAAGGAAGAGAGTGGTTGCGATAAGCCCGATCATCGGCGGTGCGCCTGTGAGCGGACCCGCCGGGAAGCTGATGCGGGCGTGCGGATACGCTGTGTCGTCCACAGGCGTTCTCAAGTGCTATGGCGACATTCTGGACACATTCATAGTCGATCAGATGGATGTCGAGATCGACGAGGAAACTGACGCCGGTGGTGTCCGGATCGTCCGGGCAGATACGATGATGTCGTCAGTTGATAAGAGTAAAGCGTTATCGCAGGTGGTTGTTGACGCGTTCGATGGTTTGGGCGGCGTTTGCTGATAACAGCCATGACCTGCGGCTCTGCATCCGAATTTAACGAACTCACGAAGAGTCTCGAGGAAGAACCTCAAAATGAAGCGCGGAATAGGTATGAAATATAGTCAAAATGGGGGATCGGGGACGAACGCCCGTGGTAGTAGAGTAGGAAATTTAGAGAGTTCTGAGGTGAAATTATTTTTTACTATGTATGTGTTTAGCTGAGGCAGAAAAACCACGAGACCAAGACAGAAATCTTGTGGAAATCAGTGTAATCTCGTGGTTAGCTAAACACATACTCAATAGCAGATAGAGCGGCGAGAAACGACCTGAAATCATTGCTTGACATGAAGATACCGGTTCAAAGAGGGAGTAGCAAGAGATCGACATATTATGAACTATTTGTTTAACGGAAATCTTTCCGATAGATCGTGGGGTCTGTTTTGCGAAAGGAAAATAAAACTTCCCGTGGACCCAGCCCC
>DAWR01000135.1 GCA_002506015.1 Candidatus Methanogasteraceae archaeon UBA261
TGTAACAACAAGTCGTCGATTTTTAGATAATACCCCATTTACCCTCTGATTTGGAGGGGATACCGATAGGGACCAAAAACGGTACACCCCCCGGGCTCCCTTTCGCCCAGTTTATGCCATCGATAGTCTCAATAAACTTAGACGTGCCGCAAAGATCAAAAGATCCAAACGTATGATTTAAAGTTAATCTTATCGAAACTTCTGGTTGTACAAGAAAATCTCTGGAAATGAACCTAACAAAAAGTCTTTTGGAACTATGTTTGTCAATTTTACATGTGAATGTATCACTGTCGAGATATTCCCACACACCATCATCCCGCTTTATCCGATCTGGAATGGTAATTGTTTCCTTATATTCAGTAGACGCTGTTAGAGTGATACTATCTATTGTTGTGTCGTGTGCGTCCCTGTTATGGAAAATAAAACTTATTAAAAATGCTATAAATGATTTTGAGTCACCATCATCTCTTATATTTATGTTCAACTCATTTGCATCAAATTTTTCACTGTAATGGACTTTCTTTGAACGTTGATGGTATATCATTGGAACATGTAGGACACTTTTTATAATCACTTCCCCATTTCCGCTATCCTGTAAATCCCTCAAACGAATTTTAACTAAATTTTTGAGATCATGCTGCGTTTCAAATAGTTTGTAAGTACGCTTATCCTCTTTAATCTCTTTTATCCATCTATCACATTTTTCTTCCCTATTCTCAACTTTCTTAATATAAATTAGAATACAATCCTCTTCAGTTTCAGAACAAGCAAGTTTATATTCTTTATGCGTTGGATACTCTCCGTATTCGAAGCCCCCATATTCCGAACCCAATATTAAAAGATATATGTCACTATCTTTAACTCCTTCGGATTGAACCTTGTCAGGACTTTTTCCACTAGGTATCTCTTTCGCTTCTTCCCAATCCCAATCCTTGAACGGTATATCTTCTTGATTCCAGAGCTCATGGATGCCCTCCTTCACCTTTTCTCGTTCTTCTTTCAATTCATCAATTCTTGAACTTATAAAAACCATTGGCGACATCTTATCTCTCCAATCCCGTCCTTTTTGAAAACACCCGTCCCCTAACCACGCACATCTCAAACCATGTTTCTTGAAAAAAAGAAACCCCCGTGAGTGTGTTTTCACACACTCACGTACAGCACGCCTTCCCCATTGCGTGATAGGTCGCCGGTATACTTCCGGTACGTAACTCCATCGACCTCTTCGGTCCCTTCGTCCCGATAAGAAGGCAGCATCTCGAGCACCTTCCCCTTCACAAAGATCGTGCCGCTCTTCATCTCGCCGCCTGGAAGCGTCGTATCGCCCTCGATGGTAATAGTCCCGCTCCAGTTCAGGACTCCTGGAAGCAGCCGGGCGTTGCCCTTCACGATGATCTCGCCGCCGCACATGTGTTCGCCAAGGAAGTCGAGCACATCGCCCTCGATTGTGAGCTTTCCGCCACGCATCCCGCAGGTCTCGCCGCGGTATCCGCCGCCTGCGTAGTATGCTGCGTTGCCTTTCACAAGGATTTCGCCGCCAGTCATCTCGCGTCCGACCCATGAATCGGCGTTGCCCTCAACAGTGATCGATCCACCGCTCATCCGCGCTCCGCAGCGCATATCGCAATCACCCTTGATCACAATCTCGCCAGCGGTCATCGCCTCGCCGATTCTCTTGACCCGCGGGACATCGCCGTCGATCACGATCTTCGTGCCTGCAGCATCTCCGGATCCATCGACTGCGACATCAAAGATGTCTGCAAGTGTGATCTCTTCGTTTCCTTCCCATGCCGTGATCGCTCCGATCTCGGCTGTGCTCTTTCCGGCAAATGCGTCTGGTGTTATGTTCTCTGCCTCTATTGAGATTGTCGGGCTTCTCTTTGGTGTGAGTGTTACTGTTTGCATTCAGATCACCTCCGGTCTGATCTCAACAGGGCGTGGCAGGTACGCATCCTCGACCATGTAGTTTGAGAGCTGTATGCTGTAGTACTTTGCAAATCGTTCTTCGAGGTCGGTCATCAGCCTGTCTTTCTCTGCCGGAGTAATGCCGTTTTCGTAGGCGTTGACCCAGTAGACCTTTCCCTTCGGCGTTGCTGTGATCTCGCCGTCTCGAACAACGATCTCTCCACTCTTGATAGTGTACTTTGCAAAGCTCAAGGCTTTCTTTATCTTCTCATGCTCAACCGACGGATCAACCTTGTCTGGCTGGATATTGTAGATTGCGACATCGGCATCTGCTCCGACACCGAGATGTCCCTTCTCCTCAAGTCCAAGCATCTTTGCGGACATCGCACGGGTCATCGTTGCGATCTCGCCCCAATCAAGTTCCCGGTCAATGTTCGGAAGGGTTATGCGATCCATGGTCATGTCAGGGAATCCCGCGATTACTTCCTGCCGCTTCTTGTCACTCATCAGGAGTGCCTGTCCCTCCGGATAGTTCACGAATGCGCCGCCGTTGGGGTTGTCTGTGGTGAACATCACCTTCCACGGGTCTTTCACGAGCAGTGCCAGTTCGAGTCCGATCGCCCACATCGTCGCGTGTGCGAAATGCTGGGATGTATAGTTAAGTGGCACAATGCCGCCTGCGTCCTCGAGTTCCTGATCGTAGTTGCTCCACTTCGCATCAAACATCCGTGCGTTCCGGTACTCGGTCGGACCGTCTGCTGTCATCGTCATCGCAGGACCAAAGATCAGCTGTCCCATGTCAAATGTGAGGTGGTCGTGCTTGTTGATATAGTCCGCAACGTCGGGTGCCCCTGATGCAAAGTCCATCCATGACGTACCTGTGTACGCATTGAACTGAACGTGGGTTACGTGCATGACCTGACGGTCTCTTTTGGTCTTCACCTTCTCAAGTAGCTTCATCGTGTCAAGCGTCGTCGATATGTTTCCGGGCATCCCAAGGTTGTTGCAGTGGACGTGAATCGAGTGCGGAAGATTCAGGGATTCGTTCGCCTCGGCAAGCCCGATGAGTATGTCTGCAGGCGTGACATCGAAATCAACCACCTTGTCGTCGAGCCCTGATACGTTCTTGCCCCATGTCCAGCTCGATCCGCCGCCCGGGTTCACGACCTTGACGCCGTATCCGCGGGATGCGAGCAATAACCATGCCATGTACGCCTTCAGTTTCTCAGGGTCCTTGTCCTGGATATACTGCATGACCTGCCAGTTGCTGCCCATCAGAACCAGCCCGAGCTTGTCAAGGATAGGAATCTCCTCAAACTCCTCGTGCATGTGCCGTGCCATCATCGGCGTGATTGCAGCTTCCGCAATACTGGTGTATCCAAGTTTTGAGTACCTGTATCCTATTGCATAAGTGTTCGGAGTGTTGTATCCGACCTGCGGGCGCAGGAGTTTCGTTCTTGGCTCCTCTCCTGAGAGTCCCGGTATCGGCGCATATCGCATGTCGTGCGGGCTCATGACCCTTCCTGTGTTGATCTTGCCTGCGCAGTGCGTGTGTCCGTCAACACCGCCTGCCATCACAACACAGCCCTCAGCATCAACGATCTTTGCCCCTGCACCAACATTCTCAACGATCTTGCCATCTTTTATGCAGATCTCATTCTTCTCGCCATCGATGCCATTTTTCGGATCGTATATGACACCGTTCTTGATAATCATCTCTGCCATTTCAGGCACCTCCGTTCCCTTTCAGTTCACGGACCTTTGCTATAATCTCTGTCAGAATCTCCTCATCGGTCTTGAACGTGGTCTCTACTAGCTTCTTCATCCTGATCGGCTGGCAGTCCATCCGGTATGCGGTTCCATCGCATTCGACACCAGCGATTGCAGCGGGAATAACAACGTCAGAGAACTCGGTTGTCGGGTTTGCATACCCGTCGATCTGTATCGCAGGGATCTTGAAGAGATGTTTTACCGATTCCTGTGGGAAGTGCGCTCCCGGGTCTGCTGCTCCAGTGATAAATGCATCTACTTC
>DAWR01000205.1:0-3156 GCA_002506015.1 Candidatus Methanogasteraceae archaeon UBA261
TTCTGAGGCTCTCGGGGATCGGCATGGCGCAGGTGTGACACTTTCGAATATTGGAAAACTGTATCTCGATCGATCCGACCCGATGCGCGCGAAAGAAAACCTCGAAGCGGCTATCAAGAATATTCGCCCAGACGCCCGCCCAGCTTACCCGAACGCGCTCAACTGGTTCGCGGTCTCTCTGCGCCTGCTTGCAGAGCAGAAGAAGCGCGAGGCGAAGCTGGCATCGTCTGACGTTGAGCGCGAGAAGCTCGTCACTGCTGCGGCAAAATTGTATGGGGAAGCGGCGGAGAGATACGAAGCGACGTACAATCTGCCGCTTTCCAGAATGCCGCGCTCACTCATGATGTATGCGCACCTCGCGCGAGGACTTGCGTTTTCGGTGCAGAATATCACAGAGGAGGATTCGAAGAAGGCGATAGCATTGCTCGACCGCGCAATTGCGGAGATGGAATTTGCAATCGAGTGTGCAGACGGCGCGGACGCAATCCGGTTTGAGGGCGAAATCGCAAGCCATAAGGCGAAGAGGTGTGTGCGGGAGATTGGGCTGCACAGAGACGACGCGAACAAGCGGGATGAACTGCTCGATTTGGCGATCTCTCATCTTGGTGAGGCAGCAGAGAGTTTCAGCAGTCTGGGCGATACCGGTGCTTGCAGCAGCAAGACATGTGATGGGTGCAGGCACCTCTACACTGCGCTTGGGCTGATTCGTGATGGTTACAGAAACAAGAGCAATCAGAATATCATGGATGCGGTTTCTGAGATCAGATCGGCAGAAGAGTGTTATCAGGGCATATCAAACGAATTGGGTACAGGGGTGGTGGATCAGGTGAACGAAATATTGAGACGTGTTGCAGACAATCTCAAGAACATTGGGGGATTCGATCCAGCAGGCGTGATTGATGCGGCGAATGATGTTTTCGATGCCCTCGAGGAGATTTCGGGGGTCGGACTCAGGAACGTGATCAAGATATTGGTTTTCGATGAGGTTGGAAACGTGACTGAGAGAGAAATACCGACCATGGGATCGTCTGGCGGCAACAGTGCGAGTGATAGCGGAGTTATCTTCTCCGGCGACATAGGTGACAACGCCACCATCAGTATCGACACGGGCAACAAACCTCCACCAGACAAGCGAAAAGCCGTCTCGCTGTGGGACTGTGTTCTTGGTGCTGTCGGCAGCATATTAACCGGTATTATCAGTGCAATATCGATGAGTCTTTATTCTGAAGAGCCAATAAATAATTTCAGGACACCAGCTATTATAATTTCTGTAATAATGCTATCGGTAATAATTTATGCACGTTACAGAATCTCGAATTTGAAGACTTGATCTGATCCAACCAAAAAAATAAAAGAGGAGATGAGGGGATGGATTTTCGCATCTTTGCCCCGAATCGTGTAGGGCTGTGCAAGTCCTCACTACAGAGATCAATCACTGTCATATAAATGCAGAATCCAAGAGCGGGGTGAAAGTGAATTCGCTGCCTATCAAACTTCGCTTCTCACGGACTCCTTCCATTCAACGCCGTCGCCAGAGATCTGTTTTCTCAGCGCAACGATCCCGCAGAGCGTGATCAGCCAGGTGTGCAGGGTGAGTCCGATCGTCTGAACGATGGCGCGCTGTATGCCGAACCTGCCCCATAGGCGAAGCCCGTACACTGGAATGATTGGCGTTGTGAGAAACGCAACGAACGGGAGGGTGAGCGTGAGAAACCATGCCAGTCTTCGCGGCATGGGAATCTCTGATGTCATGAATGATGGTAGATACGTGTGCAGCCCCTGATATGCGCCTGCGAGCCATCTCACGCGCTGGTTAAATAGATCGCTGAGACCTGCTGGCGCCTGCTCGCCAACCATCGTCTTCGGCGTGAAGACTCCGGTGAGTCCGGCGAGATAGCTCTTCTGGGTGAAGTCCAGGTCCTCGCACGAGACTGATTCGTTCAATCGATTGAATCGATGTCGCTCCATCAATTTCATGTTCAGAACCCCGATCAATCCATTGAACTGGTTGAATCCGTCCAGTCTTCTGAACGTCCGGTACACATCTGAAAAAAAGAAGTATTCCGCAGCGATCGTTTTGGTAACGATGCTTTCATCCGCGTTCGTGATGAAACGTGCGCTGCTCGCAATTATCGCATCCTGATTTGACCTGAGCGCACTCACGCACTCGACAAGAAAATTCTGCTCGGGGCGGCTATCCACATCAAAGAGCGCGATGTAATCCGGCGTCTTCTCGTATGAGGCGAACGTAGCAAGCGCGTCATTGACTGCGCCAGCGCGCCGTCCACGATTGTCCTTGCGCGCAATAACACTGACTGGCGCATCTTCGAGGAATTTTAGGCGATCGTCATCTTCATTCTCTGTAGCAATCATATCGAGAACATAGACGACCCGAACGTCAAGATCCCCATTCTGCAGATCGAGTATGCAGTCCACGGACCGCTTAATTACCGATAGTGGCTCAAACGACGCTACCGGAACGATTACCGCGAGTTGCCCCATCATCCAAGGATTAGCGTGATTATATCCGCGCCCTGCGTGGCAACAACGATCAGGTTCAGCACGATTCCTATAAGTGCGCCTGTGATCAGGCTGGTGATGATCCTGATCTTGATGATGAGGATGGCTGCTATGATTATCGATACGATCAATCCAACTCCTGAACTGGATCCAATCAGGCTCAAAAGACCAACTGATCCGGATATAAATTCCAGAAGTACTGAAACAGCATTTATTCCAAATACAATCCCTATTACCACGCCGATTATCGTAAAAGTGTTGTTTCCCATGATATCACCTCATGCGCATCCATTGCACCCATGATCAGTTCAGATGCACCCGCTCGCCAGTCACCATGTAGATCACGTTCTCGCAGACGTTCACGGCATGATCCCCGATGCGCTCGAGATACTTCGACGCAAAGAGCAGATTCGAGATGCTGGCAAGTCTCTTCGGATCCTCCACATAATACGTCATCAGTTCTCTTCGCACCTGATCATAGAGCCCATCGACGATATCATCCTCCTCTGCTGCCTGGTATGCAAGGTTGCTGTCCATCTCACTAAACGACCGGATTGCGGAGTTGAGCATCTCGCGTACTATGTCAGACATCCGGGGGATATCAATTAATGGTTTTACGTGCGGCTCATTCTTCTG
>DAWR01000205.1:3221-11969 GCA_002506015.1 Candidatus Methanogasteraceae archaeon UBA261
GTTGCGATCGTTCGCAGATCGACGGCCATGGGCTGCTGAAGCGCAATCAGCCGCAGACATGCCTTCTCGATATCACATGCAAGATCGTCCACCTCCCGATCCCTCTCGATTGCGGACTGCGCCAGTGCCATGTCCTGGTTCTTAAGCGAGATGACCGCATCACGGATGATTGCATCAACCATCTCGCCAAGCTTTATGATATTGCTTTTTAGTTTCTCCAGTTCATGTTCATACCGATTCCTAACCATTGTAATCTGCTATATCGGTTATCTCTTATTAATCCCGTAGTTTCAGGTTTTCGCATCCACATTCATAAAATCTTTAATTGTGGTAACGCCAATGTAAATCTGCATGGGGTCAATTGTTTACGCAGTGCAGTTGCGCGTGCTACTTACGCTACTCGTGCTACCTGCACTGCTCGCGCATCCGGGGGCATCGGCAATCGAGGATAGCTCGATCTACGATGACTATCTGAAGATTGCGGATATACAGCCTGCGGAAGTGGACGTGTATCAAGGGTCAAACAGAACGTTCTCTGCAACGGTTGCAAATTATGGGAATCTGTGCTACGACGCCAGCATCACATTTCGCAATCTGCCCCAGGGGATTACGATGTATCCTGTGGAGCCGGAGACTGAGACAATCGATGTCAAAGAGACTGTCAAGTACGTAATAACAATTCACGCAAGCAAGACTGCACCGGTTGGGACATACCTAATCGAGATTGCTGATAACAGCGCAAAGGATCCGAGCACATGGCAGACCATGACGCTAACAATCCAAGAACCGCTTCCGCCACCCACACCGGCACCAACTAAGCAGATCACGCCGGTTGCCGCGGGCATTCCGACCAGACCGGCGGAGGCAGCGGGGCAGGAGGATAGAACCGACAGAGGTCAAAGTATCAGCATCCTCATCTGGATAGTGGCGGTTCTGGGTGCGTTTCTCGGGATTTTTGCATTTCTGCGACACAAGAGAGTCTGATGGCGCGGCTTCCGGCACACCCCAACCTTTATAATTACAAAATTGTGATGTACAAAGAAAAAGGAGCACATTATAGATGGTAACCAAACCGGCAAAGATGTATCGTAAACTGGAGCGACCATACACCCGCCGCGAGTATATGGGCGGTGTCCCTGGCAGCCACATCGTGAGTTTTGACATGGGCAACTTAACCGAGGATTTTCCAGTATCCGTATCGCTGATTGCAAAGGAACAGTGCCAGATACGGCACAACGCGCTCGAAGCTGCGCGAATCACCGCGAACCGATACCTGCTCAAGGATGTCGGACGTGCCAATTTCCATCTGAAACTGCGTGTGCACCCGCATCATGTGCTCCGCGAGAACAAGCTTGCAACCGGTGCCGGTGCTGACCGTGTATCCAGCGGGATGCGGCATGCGTTCGGAAAACTGGTTGGAACCGCGGCAAGGGTACATTCCGGACAGCGAATCTTCACGGTGTCCGTGCACCCATCGCAATTTCCGCATGCAAAAGAGGCACTGAGACGCATTGGCTACAAGCTGCCCACGCCGATCTCAATTGTGGTAGATACAGGGCAGGAACTGGTTCAATGATCGATTATGAAAGAAGTCTGAATCGAGCATTCGAACATATGCCAGAGTATTTGACAACGGATGTGCGTTTTTCCATTCCGGAACCGCATATATTCATCGAAGGTAAAACCACTGTTTTAAAGAATTTTCTGGAGATTGCCGACGTAGTCAACCGGGATCCGACGCATCTGCTGAAATACATGCTGAAAGAACTGGGCACTGCCGGCAAGCTCGACGGGAATCGCGTGATCTTTCAGGGGAAGTTCACCGCAGAGACGATTCAGTCCCAGATCACTGCTTACGCCGACGAGTTCGTGATATGCTCGGAGTGTGGGCGTCCGGACACCGAACTGGTACGAAGCGACCGTGTATTGATGCTAAAATGCGCAGCATGCGGTGCACACCGACCGATCCGGAAGCGCAGGGTCCGTCCGGTCGCAGCAAAGGATGCGATAGAGGAAGGCGGCGAATACGACGTGAGGATCACCGGAGTCGGAAGAAAAGGCGATGGTTTCACCCAGATCGACAAATACACCATATACGTTCCGAGGACTGTTAAAGGCGAAATTGTTACCATAAAGGTCAACAGTATCTCGGGAACACTCGCATTCGCCGAGATACTCGAACGAAAAGCGACGGAATAGTGTTTAGGGAAATGGCATAAAATATTGGGAGATGAGGTGCGACAATGAGCGTGGATGAAGACGACGTGTTCTTTGAGAACAGGCGCAAGGTTCTGTTTGTTACAAACGTGCTTATCGATAACGATGCGTACGTTGATTATATGCGATCAAAGGGATTGAACGGTGTTCAGGTGCTTGATCTCCTCGAACTATTCGGAAACGCCTTTGGACCGTTCGATGAGGCAGAGATCAAGCGGACGATCGGACAACTCGTTCATGAGGGGCTTCTCGTCTCGATAGGGGGTGGAATCGTGATGAACCCCAACCCGCCGACCTCAGTGAATTCGGCAGGGATCAAGATTGAGATCGAGACGATCGGGTATGAAGAGGTAGACGTCGAAGCGGATTGATGCCGCTTTTGGGTGAGTGCAAGAGAAAGTTTAATCTTATTTGCGCATAGATTCATCGAAAATGTCTGCTGAAACAGAAGATGGTGTGATAATCGGGCTTGAAGTCCATGTTCAACTGAACAAATTGCATTCGAAGTTATTCTGCTCATGCGGTCTTGATTACCACAACGCACCTCCGAACACCCACACGTGCCCGGTATGCCTCGGTCTACCCGGGTCGCTTCCTGTGCTGAACAAATCCGCGGTGAAGAGTGCAATAAAAGTGGCTCTTGCTCTGAATTGCAAAATTGCACCACACACACAGTTTTATCGCAAAAATTACTATTATCCGGATCTCCCCAAGGGATTTCAGGTCACGCAGTACGATTATCCCATATCGGTCAATGGATATCTCGAAATCGAAAGTGATCAGGGAAGCAGGCATATCAGGATTAACCGGGTTCACATGGAGGAGGACCCGGGGCGGCTGGTGCACGAGGGCACGATCGATCGATCAAAGTTCACACTGGTCGATTACAACCGTGCTGGCGTGCCGTTGCTCGAGATAGTGACAGAACCGGACATGCGCAGCCCGAAAGAGGCGAGAAGATTCCTGAACAAACTCAGAAATCTGCTCGAATATCTTGATATCTTTGACAGTGACCTGGATGGTGCGATCCGTGTGGATGCAAACATTTCGCTCGCAGGTGGTGTGCGCGCCGAGGTCAAGAATATATCATCATACAAGGGCGCGGAACGCGCGCTCTCGTTTGAGATTGTGCGCCAGAGAAACGTGCTGCGCCGCGGCGGCGTTGTTGTGCAGGAGACCAGGCATTTCGATGAGTTGCGCGGCGTCACGGTCTCGATGAGGACGAAGGAGACCGAGCACGATTATCGATATTTCCCAGAACCGGATCTGGTTCCTATGCAGGTTGCAGACTGGGCGCCGGAGATTAAGAAGAACCTACCGGAGCTGCCCGATGCCCAGAAAACTCGGTTCTTGGAGGAGTATGGCATAACAGAGAACCACGCACAATCGTTGACGCTCGACCCGATGCTTGCACGCTTCTTCGAGGACGTTGCGCGTGAGATCGATCCGAAGATCAGCGCGTCGTGGATCGTGGACGTTCTCACAGGGGAACTCAATTATCGTGATCTTGAAATCGGTGCATTTAGCGCAGAGAATATGATTGAGATTATCAAGCTGTTTATAGATGGCACGATAACGGAGAGGGGCGCAATCACGATCATCCGGACAATTCTCGACGGCGGCGGAACACCAGCAGAGATCGTGGCTGAAAAGGAACTTGCAAAAGTCAAAACAGATGTCGTCACATCCGCGGTTCTTGAGGTTATAGAGGAGTGTGCCGACGCGGTCTCTGATTATCGTGGTGGTGAGGGGAAGGCGCTGAATTACCTCGTCGGGCAGGTTATGAAGAAGACCCAAGGGCGCGCCGATCCGCCGAAGGTGCGAACGCAACTGCTCGAGGAACTGGCATCTGAAGATCAGTGATTAACCGATCAGCGGTTCCGGATTATGAGATGAGCAAGTAACATCACTGCAATCAGCATAGCACAACCAAATCCGGGCAGTCCGGTACTACTCATATCCTTAGCGGCATCGGTGGGCTCAGTCGCTTGCGGTTCAGCAATCGTCGGGTCTGCAATCTCACGCACCTCAACTACGGCTTCCGCGCTCGGATAGCCTTCCTTATGCGCGAGCACGAACAATTTGTCAGTGGCACCGGGCGTAAATCTCGCAATCCCGCGTTCATCGGTTTTCTGCTGGAAGTTATCATGCTGCGTTGAGAAGAAGACGATCGCACCGGAAACCGCCCCCTCTCGGGACGTTACGAGAACCTCAAACGTCTGATTGACCACTGCAACACCCGGCACATCGAGCAACAACACATTTTGATCGGATCCGGATTCCTCGATTCCTGACTGCGCAAGCGCTGGCATCGCCATTGCCATAACCAGGACCATAACTGTGACCATAACTATGCTCGTACCCAGAAACAACCCAAACTCCATTGGCTTCATATTCAACTAAAGTCGCTACAATAATATATGCCTTGCGTCAATACAGTTGTATACTGCCGAGGTGGCAGAGCGGACTAACGCGGCAGGCTCGAGACCTGTTGTTCCTTTGGAACACTTGGGTTCGAATCCCAACCTCGGCGTAACCCATAATACAGGTTCACCATGAAATTCGTTGTGCTGCGAATCGGACACCGCCCGATGCGAGACAAGCGTATAACCACACATGTGGGGTTGACAGCGCGTGCGCTCGGCGCAGACGGCATGCTCCTTGCAGCGGATGACCCCAAGATCAAGGAGAGTATCGACGATGTGACAAGCGCGTGGGGCGGGGCTTTTTTTGTTGAGATCGGTGTTGACTGGAGAGAAGCGATCAGGAGATGGAAGGGGGAAGGCGGCATGGTCGTGCATCTCAGCATGTATGGCTTGAATCTGCCCGATGCGACAGGAGAGGTTGCGGGGCGCGATCTCATGATCATCGTCGGTGCTGAAAAAGTCCCGCCAGGCATCTACGATCTCGCCGATCTGAACATTGCCATAGGAAATCAACCCCACTCAGAGGTGGCTGCGCTGGCACTCTTTCTTGACCACCTGCAGGACGGTGAGGAGCTGCGCGGGACGTTTGCCGGAGCTAAACGCGAGATCGTTCCGAAGAGAAATGGGAAACGGGTTATTGAACTATAGGGATGGTCGCAAAAATTCGATCGTGCCGATAGTAAAAAGATATATAACCGAACATTAGTGAAATGGATTCGTTAGAGAGGTTGCAAATGATCAGTAAGATACACCTTAAGAACTTCAAGGCGCTGAGAGATACAGGGGCACTTGAGATCAAACCAATAACATTTCTCGTCGGTCCGAATAGTTCAGGGAAAACCAGTCTGACTCAAGCTATTTTGGCGTTAAGACAGACTGTACGGAGTCAGGACCCACAAACGCCCCTGATTTTAGATGATGGTTACATCAATCTTGGATCATACAGGGAGGTGATATTCAAGCACGATGAAAAAAATGAGCTCTTCATCGGTTTTGAAGCGGGCGAAAAGAGGTGGAATATAGTTTTTTCCGTGTATAGAAGTGGTAATAACCAGGGGGCAATCTACCTGAAGTCGCTTGATTTCAACGGTGAGAATATACTCATGCCATCAACGTCACAAAAAGAAAAAGGAAAAAATATCAGGAAGAGTATCGATTTCTCAATAAGAAAAAAAAGCGGACGTGGTGGACATTTTATTACTACAAAAGATGAAAAAGACTTTGATGAACAACCCATAGAATTATTAAAATTTTATGGGATTCTCTTTAAGAGATACAAAGACTCCGGCAAATACTTTGAATATCTATGGGCACATCCTTCGCTTTTTTTCGCGAACGTGATGGCTGGTAGCCTGGTAGAAGATATTTTTAGGAACACCCACCATATAGGTCCAATCAGGGATGAGCCATCGAGAACATATACAGCCACAGGCGCATCCCCTGCAGAGGTTGGGAAGAGCGGGGAAGGATCAGTTAATATCCTTCTTCTAGAGAGCGAGATCAGAGAGAAAGTTAAAGAGTGGCTGAAGAATTTTGATATTTCACTGGGCTTTGATCTGGAAGAACTGAGCGGAAAGACCGGGGGGTCTACCAATACTTATAAAATAATGCTGAGTGATCCCAATACCAAAACAGATGTCAACTTGGTCGATGTTGGGTTTGGGGCAAGCCAGATCCTCCCTATAATCGTGGAGGGTTTCAATGCTCCGAAAAACGCTCTGATCATGATTGAACAGCCCGAGATACATCTTCATCCCCGGGCGCAGGGAGCGATGGGCGATCTTCTGGTCGATATAGCAAAATTTAACGAGAAGAAGCTCATTGTGGAGACGCATTGCGATCTATTGATTCGGCGAGTATGCAAAAACATTCTTCAAAAGAAGATCGATCACACGGACGTGATAATCTATTACTTTGAACCGACAGAAAGCGGAACAGAAGTTAAGACGATAACCATCAACAGAAATGGTCAATTCGAAAATTTCCCGGATGGTTTCTTCGAAGAGAGTTTTGAAGAGGCAATGGAGATGGCAGAACTTATGGCACCAGAGGAGTGATTCATTTGGCACAGTTTGTGATCGATGCCAATGTTCTGGGCGATGCTTGTTACGGTAAAGATAACGCAATAGAGGTCCTTGATATTGTACGAAAGAAAGGTTTGACCGTAATTTTTTGTACAGAGATCTTAAAAGAGTATAAACCAATATTTAGACATCCGGACTGTAAAAAACATAGAAAAATGCTTCAAGAGTGGTATACGCTAATGATATCCGGATTCGGTAAAAAGGTCAAAATCGAGAGTGGTGATGTGAACAGATGCTTCTCCGATCTAATAAGGCAAAAAACGTTCAAGAAGAAGGATATAGTCTATGTAAAAGCAGCAGAGAAGATAAAAGAAAGGGGACGGGTTCTGATAGCTTACGAGTGGCATTTCCGGAATGCTGATTCCTGCCTCAAACAACTGGACATCGTAAGACTCGATCTCAATTGTGCGATCGAGTTCCTGGATGCGGCGTGACTATTCCCCATTACGACCCAAAAACCGCCCGAACACCCGATTCAAGAACAACACGGTCCCGCACCCAATCGAAAGCGTCATTGACACGATATTTTTGGCTATCCACTATTTTACGTGGGTGAGTGTGGTTGAAATATCCAATAGTCTCTTATTTCTTGAGTCGCTTGTATGCATCTTCCAGCGCTTCGATTCCAGGGAGCTTGCGTCCGGATAGGAAATCGATGCAAGCACCGCCGCCGGTACTGATGTGCGAAATATTCGACTCGATTCCGAGATTATGCGCCTCTGCAGCGATGTGCCCGCCTCCGATGATCGAAAACTTCGATTTTGTTGCTGCGAGGATGAGTTCCTTCGTTCCGAGTGCGAAGGCGTCCTTCTCGAACAAGCCGGCAGGTCCGTTCATGATCACGGTATCCGCGTTCTTGATCGTCTCCGAAAACGAGAGGATAGTATCGATTCCGATGTCGTTGATCGGGAGATCGGTCGGCAGTTCTGATACCGGCATCTCCATACGTTTCTCAGGGTTGTCCGGATCAGCACACGCGATATCAACAGGAATCCTGATCTTATCACCGTATTCCGCAAGCAGTTCACGTGCCCGCCCGATCTGCGTGGTGTACCCAATGGAATCTATGAGATCAGTGCTTTTCTTACCGAGATCTATGTCATTTGCTGCAAGAAACACATTCGCAACAACCCCGGTAACGAGGATCGCCTCCACTTCATCACGTTTGGCGACGTTCTCGATTACATCGATTGAATCGTCCGCCTTGATCCCACCGAGCACGAATACAGCCCCGTTCTCTGAAAACCCCCTGCTCAGTGATCGGATCTCTTTCTCCATCAGACGCCCCGCGACCGATGGCAGAGACCGGGTAAACCCAACGACAGAGAGGTGTGATCGGTGCGAGACCGCGAATGCGTCGTTTACGAAGATGTCTACGTGCGGAGAGAGTTTTTTCACCATGATCGTGTCAGCATGCTCTGCAGGGGTTCGGGTCAGGCTCTCCTCTGCATAGAACCGCACGTTCTCTAGCAGGATGATATCACCGTTTTTCATCGAGTGAATCGCATGTATCGCATGCGATCCGAAGATGTCGTCCACATAAGTAACTGTTCGTCTGCAGAGACGCTCCAACCGTTGCGCGTGCACCTCTGTTGTCGTAAAGTCCCGCTTCCCAGCCCGGCTCTGGTGTGCGAGCAATACGACCTTCGAATCGATGAGATCGTTTAAGGTTGGTATATGGCTTCTAAATCGGGAATCGTCCAGAATCGTCCCGTCCGGAGCCATCGGAGAATTCAGATCGATCCTGGCAAGCACGGTCTTGCCGGCTGTGGAGACATCGTCTAGAGTCAAACAGTTTATGGATCCCATGCATAGATGTTTTGTTGCTGATTCGTATTTAACATTACCAGACCGTGTACGTGTTTAGCTAACCACAAGATCACACAGTTTGCGAAGCAGCGGCGCAGTTATCTCCACAAGAGTTCTGTGCCAATCTTGTGCAATCTCGTGGTTTTTCGCCTCCGCTAAACACATACCCAGATCGTTAATACAATCAACGCCGATATCCTAATTGTGTTTGA
>DAWR01000191.1:0-2464 GCA_002506015.1 Candidatus Methanogasteraceae archaeon UBA261
ACAAGCAGCTCAGAGACCAGATCCCCATATTCATCGGCTGAGAGAAGCCCGACAAGTTTCTCGATACTCTCTGATCTATCCATCAGTAGCACCACCCATCAGACTCACCTCTTGTAACCGATCTAAACAGCCCCATATTCTCCATTCCGTCTTTAAACCCACTTAAAATTTGGTCTGCAAACTCCTTTGCCATCCCTTCCTGGTTCATCAGAAGTCGCCTCTTTTGTGATACCATGTACTCTGTTTTCTCGCGTTCACCAAGCAAATTCATTATCCTAATCTACCCCTCTTCTTTTGAACAATAACGCTACAAACAACAATCCCGCCACCGCAAACGCGCTTCCGAATCCGGGTGACGGTTCTGGCGTAGGTGTAGGTGTGGGGGTATGTTTAGGTGTCGGACTCGCTCGCACCGTAATCGGCAGAGACAGGAGATGCTCTTCCGCGTTCTCCTTGTCGTCTCCAAAGTAATAGATGACCTCGCCGTTCACAACGAAATCGCCGACCTGATTCGACCGGATCCCGACCTCAATGTCCCTTCCAACACCCGGCTCAATTACGTAGGTCGAGGTGTACAGACCTGCGCCGGAATCCACGAAATCGGCAGATGTCACGCTCATCCCCGAAGGCGGGATCAATATCACCTGCAGGGTCATGGTCGGCTTCGTGATCTTGTTTACCGCAGAGAGTTTCAGCAGAATATCCTCGCCCATGACAACGTCCGTCTTCTCGCCGTGGAGATGCACGCTTGCAGTTGAGATTGATGATGGATGGTGTGATGCACCAGCAGTACTGCCCGATGTGGATGGAACGACCCTGAGAACATGCGATTCGGACTCTGTTTCCTGGATATTCCCATCCGCGTCTGCATAAGTTACGGTGGCAGGGTCGAGCGTGAATGTGCCGCTCTCCTTTGCTGAGATTGTGTACTGGAGGTCTCTTGTCTCGCCGGGTTGGATGAGGTCGTAGCGCTTCGGGTTTGGGAAGTCGCCGCTTGTGAGATCGAAACTGGGGTGGACCCTATCTGTGATCTCGATGTCTGTTACGTCTGTTGTGCCGGAGTTCTTGATGGATAGCGTGATTACGGTCTCACTGAACTGGCGGATGGAGTTGAGGGATGGGGATTTGGTGATGGAAAGCGCGGTGTGGGTTGCGGGGGCGGGAGGGGTGAGGGTGACCGTGGGTTCGGAGGCGGAGTATTGGCGGACACGGATATTGTCAATCCAACCACGATACTGCATTCCGGAAAATACAATTCTTCCAGGAGAAGTTATACTGCCATCTGTCGTTTGTAATATCAAATCGTCGTTTAGGAATAACTTTAATGTGTTGCCTGCAACACCAAAACCGATCTTATGTTCTGTTCCCAAATTTATATAAGAATTGCTCGCAGGCGCTGCTAAACAGGCATCGTTACCGGCGAATATTTTATATATTGTGGGTGTAATATAACTACAAGCGCCCCCTCCACCTCCGGTTTTAGAGTATCTGGCCCCACTCTTACCACCTTGATACCAATTGTTAGCATCTTGCCATCTTATAGAAATTTTTCCAGTTCCCCCTTCTGGATAAGCACCATCCAGATGAAAAATCGCCTCTGCGTATACATTCAGAAAATCGGTATTCTTGGGCGAAATCGTTGTTTCGATATTATCCCCGTTATTTATGTTAATGCGCCTATTAGTCGGGTCATACGTGGGGTCAACAGGCGGTTTCCAGCCGGAGGCTGGTACTGTGTCCAAGTTTATGTCATAATTGCTCAAGGTGTTCGTATCAAAATCGTCAAAAAACTCAAACACCGCCTCGCCATCACTCTCACTCTCTGCACCCGGATTCCCGTACCACATCGTGACCCCAACCTCACCATTCGCCGGAATCAGAGGCACCGCAACCCACATCTTAGCCCGTCTGGAGCCCGCATCAAATTCCTCGACCCAGTAGCCCAGGTTCACCCCGTCCGCATCCGCGAATCTGATATCATCGCCATCTGCTTGCGCTTCTTCTGGAAAATCGCTGCCAGACAACTCCACCAGCACCTGATAATCACGGAGCGTCTCACCAGCGTTCTCCTGAATCGCAACCTCTCGCTGGTACTGAAAGCCCGCAAGTCCCGCAGATGCAGATGCAGATGCAGACAGTGCCGCAAGCAGCAAACCGGCAGCCAATACCACGATAACCATTCTCATCCTATACATTTTCCATCACCTCTCGTATTGCAAGCAGCTCCAGCCATGATTGTGGTTTGACGATTCCTTTATCCGGATCAAGGAACAAAATGTTATTTCTAACCAGATAACGCTTTGAAATTTCATCGATCGACCACATATCGATCTCTTCTTCATCCAAAAACAGCCTCAATACAGAAACGGTCTTCTCATAACTGATATCATAACGTTCCTCCTTTATAATCATCTTATCTCCGAGTTCTTTGAGTGTTTTGAGAAAAGTCTTCAGTTCGCCCGCT
>DAWR01000191.1:2603-5477 GCA_002506015.1 Candidatus Methanogasteraceae archaeon UBA261
TCACCAGCAGATACCTGCATCTCCCTTGTAACATCGCCTCATTGTAAATCTGCTCAATGAATAGTGAGTCGGATGTTACCACGAAGACATGCGCCAGATGCAACTCTTTTGTTAAGTCAATGAAAAAGTTGAATAGTTCGTAGATGAGCGAACCATTTACTTTCACATCCCCAATCTTCTGCAATTCATCCAGAATCAACACAGGCTGCTTACCTGTTGCCTTCACCTCTAGAAAGAGTTTGATTATGTACGAAAAAGCATTCTTCGGTTTATTGTCCTTGAACACGTAATCCAGAAACTCTTTGTTTATCGGTATGCCTGCAACCTTTGTAATGGATGAAACCAGCTCCGCAAGCGTTTCTTTTCCCTTCTTAATCGCCCCCTCGGACTCCATCTCCATCTCGAACAATGACTCGATGAAATCGTCATAACTCGCCAGAAATTTAGTCCTTAAGTTTATGTAAAAGACGACGTAGTCTGCTGGTAATTCTTCTAACAGGTGGCTAACTATTGTGGTCTTCCCGCTGTTTATCGGTCCGTAAATGAAGGTGATTAAGGTCGGTCGGCTGTCCAGTATTGATCGTATCTCTTTCGTCTCCCTTTCACGGTTGTGAAATTCTATGTCTCTCATATTGTTTCCCTCCAATATGTCAGTAATAATCCGATGATCGCAACCACCGCCGCGAATCCGGGCGTACTCGATCCTTTCGATTCTGACGGGCTTTCTGTCTGTTCAGCGCCCGCCTCCGCCCGCACCGTAATCGGCAGGGTGAGCGTATGATCCTCTCTCGCATCCGAATCATCTCCGAAATAGTAGATAATCCTGCCCTGCACCTGGAAATCATTGCCTATCTGGTGGGGCATGATCCTTACCTCGATGTCCCTGCCCACACCCTCTTTGATATCGTACGTGGTCGTGTACTGTCCGGCTCCGGACTTTGCGAATTCGGATGACGTCACGCTCCAGCCGGACGGCGGAATGATTATGACCTGAACATGCATCAGGGGATTTCCGATGATATTTACCGCGGAGAGTTTCAGGAGCACGTCCTCGCCGAGCACGACATCGGTCTTCTCGCCGTGGAGATGCACGCTTGCGGTCGAGATCTCGGTGGATGATTTTGGTGCGGTCGGCTGATCCGTGGACGGGATCACCGTGATTGTGGCAGTCTCTGATTCGGTCGTGTGGTAATTCCCTTCTTCATCTGCGTAGGTTGCCGTGGCTGGGTTTAGGTTGAACGTCCCGGCTTCGTTTAGCTGAAGGGTGTACTGAAACTCCCGCGAGTCCTTTGGTCGCAGGGATGTGTATGTCTTCGAGGTCTCACCGCTGACGAAAGTCAGGTCTGCGGGAATCGTGTCTGATACTTCGATGTCTGTCATCTCGGTTGTGCCGGTGTTTTTTACAGTTAGAGTTACCGTTGTGGTCTGACCTTGTTTGATGGGGTGGGGTGAGGCTGATTTTGTTAGGGCTAAGTCGGTCTGTTTCCATTCATACAGTTCTTTGATCTCATCTGCGGTTAAGGCACGGTTATAGATGCGGACTTCGTCGATGGAGCCGTCAACCCATCTATCAAATGAAGGATCCGCGCTGATAAGTAAGTTATTCCCAGCATCACTGTTGGCTGTACCTGATGGAGTGGAATATTCTGTAACTGTTTGAGAAACACCATCCACATAAATTACAGGGTCATTTGTAACTGATTGCATATCATAAACAACTACTATTTGATGCCATTT
This sequence comes from Candidatus Methanogasteraceae archaeon UBA261, assembly GCA_002506015.1. GTDB lineage: Archaea > Halobacteriota > Methanosarcinia > Methanosarcinales > Methanogasteraceae > Methanogaster_C. The sequence continues at coordinate 4,341 of DAWR01000191.1, forward strand.
ATTTAAACTAAATTGTGGAAAAGACCACCGTCCATAAGTTATACTAAATCCCTGTCCAAATATATTTCTATTTTTAGATGGTTCAGTAGAAATAAACCAGCCATTACTACTTCCTTTATTTAGAAAATGGGAGCCGGCCCCACTTCCCGTTTGAGCATTCAGATTGACCCAGAATACTAATGTTTTAACTGCAATATCATCCAAACTCGCAGCATTCCCGCAATCAACACAATCATCCACCCCATCAAAACTCAGCGCCTTCCCATACTTCCCCTCCACCCACGTCGCGCCATGAATCACCCCATCATTCCCATTCCCGGAACTATCCGCAAGAACACTCCCAGACCCATCATCGAAATGCCACTCCGCAACCAACCCATCATCAGCCCCTTGCGCCTGCACGCCCGCGGGCAGCCCAAAAAGCGCGATCACAAGCAACGCCCAGACAAGGATCCCAATTCTACGCATTCGCAATCACCTCTCGAATCGCGAGCAAATTCAGCCGCGACTGCGGCTTTATGATGCCCCTGACAGGATCCACGAACAACACATTCTTCCCGACAAGAAACGCCGTGGATATCTCATCCACGATAGTCCAATCAATCTCATCATGTACAACAAAGTGCTTCAACGCATCGACGAGTCCGGAATAGCGCACCGTGTAACTCCGGTCTTCTATGCATATCTCGCTTCCCAACTCCTTAACCCTTTTAAGTGTCCTTTTTATCTCGCCTGTTCTGAGCATGAGCAGCTCCTCCGCTTTTGCTTCCTTGTTTTCGTAGTTTGCAAGTTCAATTAGATACACCGGCTTTCCGCCAAAGTATTCCCATGCCACACTTGTCTCATCGTCAGTGAAACCATTCTTCTCCAGAAACGCGGCGGTTGTCTCACGATCAAAATCATCCACCAGCAGATACCTGCACCTCCCCTCGAGCATTGCCTCGCTATGAACATTAACAATTGCGAGCGAGTCAGATGAGATTGCAAATACGTGGGCTAAGTGCAGCTCCTTGGTCAATCGGATAAAAAAGTTAAAGAGTTTGTAAATCAGCAAACCATCCACTTTCAAGTCTCCTATCACCTGCAACTCGTCGATCACCAGCACAGGGTCTTGATCATTTTTGTAAAAAGCCCTGA
>DAWR01000191.1:5516-12348 GCA_002506015.1 Candidatus Methanogasteraceae archaeon UBA261
CATATCTTGCCTCGTGCTCTACGTCGAAGAGAACTTTTATGAATTCGTCGTAGTTGCTGATGAGCCTCCCCCTCAGATTTATATAAAACACTTTCTGGTTTTTGGGTAGGTTTTTTATCAAATTATTGATAAGTTCCGTCTTCCCGCTGTTGATCGGTCCGTAGACAAACGTAATCAGGGATGGCTCTGCATTCAGGATACTCATGACCTCTTTCGTCTCTTTTTCCCTATTGTGAAATTCTGTGCGTCTCATTGTTACGCTCCTAATCGGTTCTCTTTGATATCACAAATGGCTTCGCCCCAAACATGCCGGCATCCTACGTCGCACCATGAATCAACCCGTTCCCTGAACTATCCGCAAGAACACTCCCGGACCCCTCATCGAAATGCCGCTCTGCTACAAGCCCATCATCCACTCCTTGCGCCTGCACGCCCGCGGGCAGCCCCAGCCCCACGAGCGCGATCACAAGCAATACCCGGACAGCGATCCCGATTCTACGCATCTGAAATCACCTCGCGTATTGCAAGCAACTCCAGCTGTGATTGTGGCTTCAGGATTTGTTTGACCGGGTCGAGAAAGAGGATATTCGCTTTAATCAAACCAAGCTTAACCGGTTTTGAAAGCTCACTTGCTTTAAGATGATCCTTGTTTTTGAACTTATCCAAACTCCTGCGTATGTGCTCCTCGTTTAGCACAATTTCCTCTTCGCCATAAGATATTTTGTATCCGAATTCCCTCGCATCTTCTATGAGTCCTTCAATCTGCCCCGTTCTCACTCCAAGAAACTCTCTCATCTTCTCATCCTTTTCTTCCGCATTAGCAAGCTCAACCAGACATATTGGTTTGCCGCCACAGTGATGCCATGCAAGTTTTTTCTCATCATCACTGAACCCATAACTCTCCAGAAACGCAATTGTCGTCTCGTAATCAAAATCATCCACAAGCAGATACCTGCACCGCCCGGAGAGCATCGCCTCACTGTAAATTTGCTCGAGGAATAGCGAATCCGAAGTTGCCACGAAGATATGCGCCAGATGCTTTTCCTTTGTCAGGTCTATGAAAAAGTTGAAGAGTTCGTAAATGAGAAAACCATTCACTTTAACATCCCCGATCTTCTGCAATTCATCCAGAATCAACACCGGATGCTTTCCTGACGCCCTCACCTCTTCAAAGAGTTGTATTATGTACGAAAAAGCATTCTTCGGTTTATTATCCTTGAAAACATAATCCAGAAACTCTTTATTTATCGGTATCCCGGCAACCTTCGTGACAGACGAAACCAGTTCTGCGAGCGTTTCATTCCTCTTCCTCGATGCCCCATCAGTCTCCATCTCCATCTCAAACAGCGATTCGATAAACTCATCATAACTCAATAAGAATTTGGTCCTGAGGTTTATGTAAAAGACAACGTATTCATCTGACAGTTCTTCGATCAGATGACTGATCATTGTAGTCTTTCCACTGTTTATCGGTCCGTAGATAAAGGTGATTAAGGACGGCTCCGCGTCCAGTATCTTCATGATCTCGTCGGTTTCTCTTTCGCGGTCGTGAAATGGGGTTCTCTTCATGTTCTTTTCCTCTGTAGATATATCGCAACCAGCCCATCATCAGCCCCCTCTGCCTGCACGCCCGCGGGTAGCCCAAAAAGCGCGATCACAAGCAACAACCAGACAGCAATCCCAATTTTACGCATCAGCGAATCATCTCTCGTATTGCAAGTAAATTCAACCGCGATTGTGGTTTAATCGTTCTGTTAACAGGGTCAAGGAAGAGTATGTTCTGTTTCACCAGAAAACTTAATAAATCGATATCCATGCTATCGGAGTATTTCACCGCTTCAACAGTAGCAAAGATCGTTAGCATGTCAATAATATCGCTCTTTGTCTCTTTGTTTCGCGCCAGCATGAATATAAACCTGCTTATCACTTCTTCAAGCATCTTATCTACTTTTTTCGTTATATCCTCGCCACCGAGTTTCATATTCGCCAATTCGATCAGATAACCCGGCTTGCCACCACAGTACCCCCACGCAACCACAGTCTCATCATCAGTGAAACCATGCTTCTCCAGAAACGCGGCTGTCGCCTCATAATCAAAATCATCCACCAGCAGATACCTGCACCTGCCTTCCAGCATCGCCTCACTGTAAATCTGCTCGAGGAATAGCGAATCAGAAGTTGCCACGAAGATATGCGCCAGATGCTTCTCCTTTGTCAGGTCTATGAAAAAGTTGAAGAGTTCATAAATGAGAAAACCATTCACTTTAACATCCCCGATCTTCTGCAATTCATCCAGAATCAACACCGGATGCTTTCCTGACGCCCTCACCTCTTCAAAGAGTTGTATTATGTACGAAAAAGCATTCTTCGGTTTATTATCCTTGAAAACATAATCCAGAAACTCCTTGTTTATCGGTATCCCGGCAACCTTCGTGACAGACGAAACCAGTTCTGCGAGCGTTTCCTTCCTCTTCTTAAGTGCCCCCTCAGTCTCCATCTCCATCTCAAAGAGCGATTCGATAAATTCATCGTAACTCGATAAGAATTTGGTCCTTAAGTTTATGTAAAAAACAACGTATTCTTCTGGCAGTTCTTCTATTAGGTGGCTGATCAGCGTGGTTTTTCCAGAGTTTATCGGTCCGTAGATGAAGGTGATTAAGGACGGTTCTGCGTCCAGTATCGCCTGTATCGCTTTTAGCTCATTCTCTCGGTTGTGAAATTCTATGCCCTTCATATTCTTTTCCTCCATATATCTACTGCAACCAGCCCATCATCATCCCCTTGCGCCTGCACACCTGCGGGCAGCCCCGGTCCCGCAAGCGAGATTACAATCAGCACCCAGCCAGCGATCCCAATTCTATGCATTCGCAATCACCTCTCGTATCGCAAGCAGATGGATGCGCGATTGTGGTTTTATAACCCCTCGGTCCGGGTCGAGGAACAGGATGTTATCCCTGATCAAGAAATGCTTTGCAGGTCTGTTCAATCCCTCGCAATCGATGCATTCATCACCTATAAACCTTTTAAGAACACTAACAACATCTTCCTTCTCAACCATGTATGTGTCCTCTCCAATCGTTATTCTCGGCTTGGTGTAATTTAGATAGTCAAGCAAATCCTTTAACTGGCTCACTTTTGTAGTAAGCATCTTCTTTGCAGCTTTATCCTTTTCATCAGAGCGGATCAACTCTAATAGATGCACTGGTTTTCCGCCAAAGTAGTCCCACGCCACACGCTTCTCATCGTCAGTAAAACCATACTTTCCAAGAAACGCGGCGGTAGTCTCGTAATCAAAATCGTCCACCATAAGATACCTGCACCTTCCCTCGAGCATAGCCTCATTGTAAACACGCTCGAGGAACAGTGAATCAGATGTCACAGCGAAGACATGCGCTAAGTGCATCTCTTTTGTCAATCGGATAAAAAAATTGAACAATTTGTATATCAGAAAGTCGTTCACTTTCAAATCTCCTATCACCTGCAATTCATCGATGATTAAGATAGGAGTACGCTTCTGCGATATCTCCACAAAGAATTGTTCTATGTATTTAAACATATCTTTACTTTTGTCTTTCTTTTCAAATATCCGCTCAAACAGATTCATTGGTATCGGAATTCCACTAACCACCCCCAGATCCTTTAATATTGATTTCGCATACTCAGTGACGTTACCAACCCCGCCTCCTTCGTCGATCTCGAATAGGACGTTTAAGAAGTCTTCACACCCCGTAATGAATCTCCCACGCAGATTAACATAGAAAGGGACATAATCTTCAGGCAGCTCTTTGATCAGATGACTGACCATCGTAGTCTTCCCGCTGTTGATCGGACCGTAGATAAAGGTGATTAAGGATGGCTCTGAGTCCAGTACATTCATGATCTCGTCGGTTTCTCTTTCTCTATCGTGAAATGCGATTCTCTTCATACTCTTCTCCTCCGGAGATATATTGCAACCAGCCCATCACCAGCCCCCTGCGCCTGCACACCCACGGGCAGCCCAGGTCCCGCAAGCGAGATTACAATCAGCATCCCTATAATTGCTTTCATTCTATCCACTTTTGGTCACCTCCATATCCCATCTTTATTCGACCCAATCACCTCAAGCATCTCGAGCACCACAGCAAGTGACATCCGGTTTCATCCGCAATCCTATAAGGCAGCACCTATCCGGCTCTTCGCCTCACCTCTTGAGGCGGTCCATCACCACCTCAACGGGTATTGTGAAATAATAACTGTGAGCTACTTTAATCTTTCCGCGTGATCTTTTTGAGACGAGCGAATTCAAGACACTCGATGCATGGGTCGTATGTCGCAAACTCAGATACTTCGCACCCAATCCCCCGGACACCTCGTTTGCACCCAACGACTGCTTTGTTGCAACCACAAAATCGAGCACATCCTGCTCCATTGGGGTGAGCCCAATCTCCTGATCGATCGTTTTAGCTCGTTTGCAAGCTCCTGAAGTTTGGCGACAAAGATATTGAGCTTCCGCTCCTCGGCAAGAATCTCGACAAGCAGCTCAGAGACCAGATCCCCGTATTCATCGGCTGAAAGAAGCCCGACAAGTTTCATGATACTCTCTGATCTATCCATCGGTATCGCCTCTTCTATGATACCAGACAAATAATAACATGCAAAGAGCGTAAATAACACTGAATCCGGGACTTTTCATTTCAGCTTTTGTGGTACCTGCGGGCGTGGGCGTGGACGTATGACCCGGCTCCACGATCAGTGGAGTGTCTCGTACCGGGTCGGGGACTTCGGACTGCCCTCAAACTGGTAATACACCTCACTTGCAATTTCGTGCGTCCCGACCTGACCACCCATGAGGTGCACCTCGATTGATCGCACATTGTCCCCGGGTTCGATGGTCTGGGTGCAGGTGTAGATCCCTGATCCGGCTTTCGCAAATGAACTGCTGGTGACCGAGACACCGGATGGTGGCTTTAAGATCAACTGGACGGTCATCGGTGGGTTTCCGATCGGGTTTGCGGCAGATAGTGTGAAGATCGCATCCTCGCCTTTCTTGATTGCGGTTCTCGTGGTTCCGAAATAGACGCTTGCTCCGGTTCGCTCGACGGTTATGTAGACATCTTCGAAGCACGAGTTTGATTTTGAATCGGTTGCCTCGACTTTGATTGTGTGCGTTCCGATGGGGCGGGAGTTTGTTGTTACGGTGTACGTTCCTGCCTGGTTCTGTGATTCAAGAAGCGCCCCGTCGAGCAGTAATTTTATTGAGGCGACTCCACCGGGATCGTTTGCGCCGTAGGTTATCTCTACTTTTTCGCCCTCTTCAAGGAGTCCGTTGTTGTTCTGGTCGATTGTAACTGGCTTATCGATGCGTATCGCGGGTGGTGAGACGTCCGCGGGGACAAGGTGTGCGGTTATCGATTCTGTAACCCCGGATGTGACGTGTACTGAGGTTAGCCACTCCTCGTAGCCATATTTTTCTAGTTTGAGCGCGTGTGCGCCGGAGGGGACGTCTGAAATTGTTGTTGGGGTTGTGCCTTTGTATGCGCCGTCGAGATAGATGTCTGCGCCAGAGGGGGCAGAAGAAATAGAAATTGAACCAGTCTCTTGGGTTAATGTTGCATATAGTGATTCCGTAGCTCCTGCTAAAACATATGCCGTTGTTGTGTAATCCACATATCCGGATTTTGTTAATTTTATCGTGTGTGAGCCGGGCGAAACGTCCAAAATCGTTGCCGGAGCTGTGCCTGCATATACACCATCGAGATAAATGTATGCGCCGGATGGGTCAGATTGCACATAAATACAGCCGGATGGCGTTGGCGTTAGTATGGGGTCACCTCCGACCTTTATGATCCAGAAATCATCAACATATATCCTGCAAGGATATATCCACCATCAGAAGTTTGTTGAACAGACAATGCACGATCATAACAAGTTCCCCCATAGGTCGCATCCCACACTTTGTTTCCATTAGAATCAGTTTTCACAAGCCAAGAATCGCTTTGCCAGAACCGTACGAATACGTATCTCCTGCAACGATGTAGCCGCCGTCAGATGTTTGCTGGACAGACCATGCGCAATCGCTATCAATTCCTCCAAAGGTCTTGTTCCACACCTCTTCAGGAGCCGTTTCAGCATATATCACATTCGTGAGTGCAAGCAATACTATGATTCCGATAATTCGTTTCATGGTCGTCCTCTTATAATAGGCAAATTGATGGATAATGGTGGAATAATATTAATATTACTATCTTCATTCAATGTTGTCACCACCGCGACGAATCCTAAACTGTATCTGTTCGATTGCTTCTTCTAAAATATCACTGCAATCATGCTCCATGGTTTCAAGTTGTTTTAAAGCCTTTTCACCACCAACTTTCCCCAATGCTTCAACAACATCACAAAGGTCATCGCCATCAAAGTCTTTCAGTGCTTTAATAAGTGCTCTTTCTATATCTTCATCTCTAATTTTTTCTCCAATTTCTCCTATCGACTTAGCGACCACCCGCCGTGTTTGAGGAGGGGTTGTAGGATTACTCAATATGTCAATCAGTTTCTTTACACACTCTGGATCACATATTTTTACTATCGCCGATGTACTCCACTTGGGATCTACCTTATTTTCTTGCAGGCATTTCAACAAAGGGTCAACTGCTCGCTTATCACCTATAATCCCTAACGCGGCGGCAGCACGATCACGGACCACATCGGATGGATCCTCCTTTAAGCAATCTATTAACTGGCATGTAACTTTGTCATCGCCTATTTTTCCAAGTTTTTCAATGAGTTCCTTTCTTATCGCCGGATCAGAAAAAATTGTTAATCCATTTGCAAGAAATTCGTATCCCCTCCAAATCAG
>DAWR01000030.1:0-2940 GCA_002506015.1 Candidatus Methanogasteraceae archaeon UBA261
GGACCCCACCAGTTTTCGTTTCCAAATATGGTGTATAAAAGTCCAAGTAGAATGTCCATCTGTTCTTCTAACATTTCTTAGCCTCCTACCTGTTTATCTGTCAACTTCGCTGTTGCACGAGTCCATCGACGCAGCGATTGCGGGAACATCTGCAATATACACGTTCTCAAGCATCGGTGGCAGCCCCTGCATCAAGGCAAAGGAAGGACCTCTAACCTTTACGCGGTACGGCTTGTCTGTGCCGTCGCTCACAATATATATCGCAATCTCGCCTCTCGGATCCTCAACAGGTACGTACGCCTCTCCTGGTGGGACTCTCATTGATGGGGTGCGTCTTCCATAAGGTAGTTCGTCAGGGAAGAGCGGTCCCGGTTTTATCTGATCGAGTGCCTGCTCGATGATCCAGCAACTCTCCTGAATCTCATTGATCCGAACCATTATCCGGTCAAAGATGTCCCCGTTATTTCCGGTCTGCACCTTGAAGTCAATATCAGGATATGTGAGCGTCGGATATACCTTACGCACATCATAATCGATCCCTGCCGCACGAAGTGCAGGTCCCGTGAGACCGACTTTGATTACATCCTCCTTTGTGAGGGTGCCGATGCCGACAGTCCTCATCCGATACGTGCGGTCACTTGAGAAAAGTTCCTTGTACGTCTCGCACTTCTCGTTTATCATTGCAAGCACATCGATCGCTTTCTCGCGCCAGCCCTCGGGAAGGTCCTCACGCACGCCTCCGAACCGTGGGAAACAGTGAGTGATCCTTGCGCCAGTGATATCCTCGATCAACCCGAGAACATACTCTCGCTCCCTTATCATAAACAAGAACATCGTGACGAAGCCGAGATCGGTTGCGTACTCGCCAGTTCCCAGTAAATGGCTCTGGATTCGGGACAGTTCCTGCATGATCACCCTGATGTACTGTGATCTCTCTGGCGGCTCGATGTCGAGCAATCGCTCAACAGAGCTTACATAAGCCTCGTTGTTTGAAAGCGATGAAAGATAGCACATCCGATCCGTTATCGGAAGTCCCTGGATGTATGTCAAGCTCTCAAGAATTTTCTCGATTCCTTTGTGTCCGTACCCCATATAGAGCTTCGAGTCTCTCACGGTCTCGCCGCTGATCTTTAGATCGATCAGAAACGGTCCCGGCTGGATCGGATTCTGTGGACCGATATGAAGCATCATCTCAGTATCATCGAGCTTATAAGCCTCTTGCTGCGGCTCATGGATGTAGTCAGCAGCCAGTTGCCGCATCCGTTTCTTAACGTCGTGTTTGTTAACCATCGTGACCACCTACTCCAGATAATGCCTCTCAGAGGGCCATGACTTCCACTTGAGGGGGTACTCGCTTTCAACAACGCTTTCCTGATCATCCGAGTACGGGTACTTCGCAGCCGTCTGCGGAAACCCAGGATAATCCTTGCGGAATGGCCATTCTCCCATCATATCGTCTGTTAAGACTAGTACAGTCATCTCAGGATGTCCATTGAAGTAGATACCCATCAGCTCGTAGACCTCTCGCTCGTACCAGTTTGCATTCCACCAGACCGGGATCACGGTATCGATGGATGGGTTCTCATCGCGCACAACATCTGCCTTCAGCTTCACGATCACCGAATGATCGTACGATGCGATCATATACACGACCTCGAACTTGTTCTTGTCCAGGAAATCTACGCTTGTGATGCCGGATAATCTGTTGAATTGCAGATTATCTTTTAAGTATGCGCAGACGTCAACGATCTTTTCCTTATCGACGTTTGCACAGACAATGTGTGGCGGCTGTGAATCGACCATTGCATCCATGACAGCGTCCTGAAACTGGGATTTCAACGAATCGAGTACTGTCTCTCCGTCCATATCATTTCACCCCGTACATTGTTCCCTTGTCTGTCTTTGCCTTGATCTTCTTCTGGAGTTCTATGAACCCCTGGATCAGTGCTTCGGGTCTTGGCGGGCATCCGGCGATGTAGACATCGACCGGGAATATCTCGTCGATGTTCTGCAGCGTGCTGTACGACCGGTAGAACGGTCCGCCACTTATTGAACAATTGCCCATACAGATGACCCACTTTGGCGAAGGCATCTGTTCGTACAATCGCTTCAGCGCGGGGAAGTACTTACGGACAATATATCCACTGATCACCATCACGTCCGCATGTCGTGGCGAACATCTCGGAATGATTCCGAATCGATCGGTGTCGTAGTGGGAACAACCCGTGGCGATCATCTCGACACCACAGCATCCCATCGGCTGGGTCATGAACCATAGCGAATTCTTCCTGCCCCAGTTTATGACATCCTGCGCCGGCGATTTCTTGAGAAACTCATGAATCGCACTTGTGGTGGTGGTTATAACCTGCATTGGTGTTCTAATGTCTTTTGGCATAATAACCTCCTTTTCAACGCATCCATGTGAACGCGCCTTTCTTCCATGCATACACATACCCGACAAGCAGTAAGAGAATGAATAAAGTCATCTCAAACAGTGCCACCGATGTGAATGCTGGAAACACACTCAGAACTGCCGGGTTTTTATAAGAGCTTGCCCACGGATATAAGAAAAGAATCTCGACATCAAAAAGCACAAAAACGATCGCAAGTAAGTAGTACATAACGTTGAATCGTACCTGTGCTCCACCTATCGGCTCTTTTCCACACTCGTAGGTCGTGTTCTTGAATCTGGCAGGGTTTCTCGGAGTGATCTGCTTTACAATGAACATGATGACGAACGGCAGGATCAATGCAAAAATGAGCATTACCGCAATTGGTATGTAGTCCAGTACCACATCCGTCATCGTGTCAACCTCCTGATCATATCTTTCAATCCTCCTTTGGTTTAGGGTCTCGATCGACCTGTATTGTGACGTGCATATAATTTTACCCATGGTATAAAAACCTTAGCACGCCATGGGGCTGTTACCATTAACTCCT
>DAWR01000030.1:3024-7163 GCA_002506015.1 Candidatus Methanogasteraceae archaeon UBA261
AGCGCATGAAAAGCACACATACCGGAAATTTTAGAAATACGCGGCGTGTGCCGATGAATAGGACAAATTCGTAGCATTCGTCCGATTCGTGCCATTCGTGTTAAATATCTCGCACCAACATATTATATGAGCGTGGCACCTTCTGCGGGTAACTTATTTATTATGAGTTCCCTTATTCAGGAAAATCATAAGCTCCGGTATCATCGAAGCAGTAACAGACCTTCTGATATGAGCGTTTCAACTCGATCACATCGCTTTTGACGCTTTCGGGTGATTCACAATCAAGCACAATCCTTTTAACGAAATCAGCGATTGCATCCATCTCTGATGCGCCCATTCCGATTCTGGTCAGCTCCTGTGTGCCGATCCTGATCCCGGATGGCTCAACCGTGATACTCACGGGATCGCCCGGCAGAAGATTCTTGTTCACGATGATATTCGACTCTTCAAGCCTTGTTGCGATCTTTGAGCTGCCACCGACCTTCGTGACATCGACTGCGACCTGATGTGACTCTGTGAATCCCAGAGGCTCGCACAGCACATCGAATCCCCGCTCATAGAGCGCCTGTGCAAGCGATTTGGCGTTTGCAATCACTTTTGTTGCATAAGCCTCGCCAAACTCGGTCATCTCGCTGAGCGCTACGCCGAGCCCTGCGAGATGGTGGAGATGGTGATTGCTCACCGTTCCCGGAAAGACCGCTTCATCGATCTTCTCTGATAATTCCTCCTTGCAGAGGATCATTGCACCCTGTGGACCCGGGAAGGTCTTGTGCGTAGATCCAGTGACAACCATTGCGCCCTCGCGCAGCGGATCCTGAAAACGTTTTCCAGCGATAAGTCCGAGCACATGCGCACCATCGTAGACGATCGTTGCGCCCACCTCGTCTGCTGCCTCGCATGCCTCCTCAATCGGGTGCGGGAACAGGAAGAGGCTTCCACCGAAGAGAACGATTCGTGGCTTGGTCTCGCGGATCTGCGCAACCATGCGATCGGGATCGATGTTCATGATCTCAGGGTCAAACGGGTGCGCAATCACGCGCAAGCCCCTGACACCGGCAGCAGAATACCGCACGTGGCTTATGTGCCCGCCCTGCGGGACATCAAGGGAGATCATCGTATCGCCCGGGCTTGCCAGTGCAAAGAAGGTAGCGATGTTTGCGACGACGCCTGAAGTCGGCTGCACATTGGCGTGCTCCGCATGAAAGAGTTTCTCTGCGAGTTCGATCGTCTTTGCCTCGATATCGTCGATGTATCCACAGCCCTGATAGAATCTGTGTCCGACAACGCCCTCTGCGTACCTGTGGGCGAGATCGCTTGCCGCAAGACGCCGCACATTCTTGCTTGTGAGGTTGGTGCTCGCAATCATTGGCAGGCAGTCCCTGTACCATGATTGATGCTTCTCTGCAGCGCGCATGATGAAATCGATATCTGGATCCATGTAGTTGTAGGTAAGAACCGCAAACATTTAAATACGTTCTTATCTTATCCGGCTGCCAGAACGGATTCAATCACCCGACTTGAACTCCTCCCGCATGACCTGCATTCACAAGTACTGGCATGACAGTCTACCAGCAGCAGCCGTGTCCGCGCGACTGCAAGCATCAGGTACGGTCAGGTTACTCAGGGATTGCGAACTCGTTAGAACTTTATCGTCTTCGTACTTGCCTGCAGCATCATGAGCGCATCGAGAGAGGTGACCTGACCATCGCCATTCACGTCTGCAATATGATCGCGATCGCCGCTGACTGCGATCCGGAGCGCGATCGCGGCGTCGGCGGGGGTGAGTGTACCATCGTTGTTGAGGTCGCCGCGTACGCGATTATCGACAGAAAACGCATCGGTTGTTGCATACTCGCTTGCAAGCTCGTCATCAAATAGTCCGATTCTAAAGTGCACGGTGGCGTTCGTGTACAGTATGTCTGTACCGCTTGCCCACACAAATGTATGATCAATGCCAGTCGGGGTGCTTGCAACATTGGTCATGCCATCACCGCCCTCGCTCACACCCGCATAGAGCCATGTGGTGTTGTCGAGGCTGTACTGCGCTATTGTCGTGCACTCGTCGCTTTCGACATCTTTCAGGTTGTATGATATGGTGACGTTGCCGCCTTGTTTTCCGATTGGTGTGGTGATCGAGACGTTGGGCGCGTGGTTTATTATGATGCGGGTCGGTTCGGTGGTGTTGTCAGTGGTGCCGTCGTCGTAGTAGTCAATTTCCATTGTGTAATTGACGTTTGCAGAATCAAGGTCAACAACTGCGGTTGCGTTTTCTGATGCGCTCAATGTGATATCTTCATAGATATATTCAACAGTCATGTTTTCTGTCTGATGTTTCATGATGATGGTATGATGGGTATGTTCTTCTTCGATTGCTCTCTGAGTTGTAGTATCTGATGTGTCTGCAGGCAACAACTTAAGACCGAATTTAAATTTGTTTGGCATCTCGTTGTAGCATCTGATAATCTGCGGCAGCTTGTCAAGCACCCCCGTATAATACGAATCAGGAATATCACGCTTTGTGGTACCATCCGGAAGTATGCCGGTTATATTGGACCCACTGATCACATACGCATAGATCCTGATGTGATCTAGTAGATTAGAATGTGCGGAATAGGTATACCTCTCACTCTTCTTCAGGGTCTCTTCTGTCATCTCTGAGATGTGTGGAACCACCCCCTCATCAGTTATCTCAATCACCCGGTATCCATGATAATTGTAAGGGTCCGGGTCCTTCGTAGCACTTCTTGTCTGAATAAACCAGGTTTTATGGGTTTCCAGCTCACTAAAAACAGTCTTTACATAATCCCGATGTGTATGCCCAGTGAGAACCAGATCGGTAGTATTATTGACACAGTAATCTATAAACTTGCATCGATTGAATGCGATACAAGCATCATTGCCACTATATTCAAGTGGGCAATTGTTAGTAACGGGAAGTTCGGACGATCCGGTTACTGACGCATCATCGCTATCACTTATTGCCGGATGGTGCATGAAGATGATCTTGGGCATTCCGGAGTCTATTTTGGATAATCTGGTCAATTGAATCTCTTTTAGACCATCGCTCTCTGGTGAATGGTCATACCAGCTGTCATAACTGACGAGAGTTGACACGTTGGATGATTCAAGAGAAGGATGAAGTGATACGTTGTAATCCGCCCCGGAATCGAGCCCGATAAAGCGATATCCATATTTATCGAAGTAATAATCTCTGTAGCCGTCATCAAGCGGTTTAATATCGCCCGGATTCTGTATAATTTCATCGTAAGTTGTTAAGCCGATATCAGCACGCGGATCCCATCCACGTCGATCATGATTTCCCGGAGTATTGTATAAAGGAATATCAAGACTCTCTGAGACACCCATATAAGCATTGAAGAAATCCTCCTCACTATACTCAACCAGATCACCCGGACTCAGAATAAATTCCGGGTTGTGCGTTTTTATAGCCTGGAGAGTGTCCATAAACTTCTCAATCGATCGTACGAAAGCTTCTGTTTTAGAAATATCCAATAGCGTGCATCCTACATGCACATCAGTCATGTGCACGAAAGTGAACGGTTCGACCCGATACACAGTAATCGTTTCTGTCGTGTTACATCCATCGTTGTCGGTCGCAACCACCGCGATCGCATTCTCGCCTATGGCGAGCGTGGCATTTGCGCGCCATGTACCAAAGTCCACAGCCCCGCTTGCGAGCACATCGTTCACTGTTACAGACGCGATGCCGGATGGGTCTGATGCTCTGCCTGTTACGATGATTGTGGGCGTGTAGATTGCGGTGTTTGGGGCAGGTGCGGTGATGGCGAGGAAAGGCGGGTAATTATTCGCAACCGTTATTACGGCATGATCTTCAGCAATTCCACCATTACTGTCACTGATCGTGACAGTAACATTATAAGAACCTTCGCTGGTTGGTGCAGTCCAAGAGATATTAGTTGAACTACCAGGTTTTATTCTCTCAGGATTTGCAGTAATGCTATGGATGACCGGATTATGATTTATGTAATCCCCAACATTTGTGGCGTTCCCAGCGGTAACAACAATATCGTAATACCACACGTCTGGTGACTTTTTCACCATTGCCTTGTAAGTACCGGGGGCCAGATAGAATGAAATTACTCCATCGCTTCCAGTTG
>DAWR01000119.1:0-132 GCA_002506015.1 Candidatus Methanogasteraceae archaeon UBA261
CATGGCTGCCTGCGAGGCAGGTGTTGATATTCTGGACACGGCAATCTCTCCATTTGCTGGTGGAACCTCCCATCCGCCGACAGAGACAATTGTTGCAGGTCTCAGCGGGACGCCATACGAGACCGGAATCGA
>DAWR01000119.1:207-7197 GCA_002506015.1 Candidatus Methanogasteraceae archaeon UBA261
TGGGAATTCTTGACCCGGTTTCTGAGAAGATCGATACCAGCGTACTTATTCACCAGATACCTGGCGGGATGCTCTCTAATCTGGTATCCCAGTTGAAGGAGCAGGACGCAATGGACCGCTACGACGATGTGCTCCAGGAGATGCCAAGGGTGCGGGAGGATCTGGGCTACCCGCCGCTTGTGACACCTACGAGTCAGATCGTGGGAACACAGGCTGTGCTGAATGTTCTGATGGGCGAGCGCTACAAGGTCATACCAAGGGAGGTCAGGGACTATGTGAGTGGCATCTACGGAAGACCGCCTGCGCCGATTGCCGAGTGGCTGCTCTCAACGGTTTTGGGCGATGATGTGGCTGTGACCTGCAGACCCGCTGACCTGCTCGATTCCGAACTGGAGATCCGGACAAAAGAAGCAGAGGAGCTTGGAATCGTCAAGAAAGACGAGGACATCCTGACTTATGCGCTCTATCCGCAGATTGCTCCGAAGTTTCTCAGGGGCGAGGCAGAAGAAGAGAAGTTGAGTGCAGGTAACGTTTCGTCTCACGCACCTCATGCAGGCATCTTTAACCGGTTCAAGGTGGTGGTCGATGGCGAGGCATTCCAGGTCGAGGTTGAGCCAACCGGAGAGATGGCTGTTACTATCAAGGAGAATAAACCGGGATCCACGGACGTGGAAGGCGGGATTGCAAGCAACATGCACGGGATGATTCTTAAACTGATGGTTGCGAAGGGCGACGCTGTTGCGAAGGGTGATGTCGTTGCGGTGATCGAGGCTATGAAGATGGAGAACAACCTGCACGCACCACACAGTGGGATGGTCAGAGAGATCTTCGTCTCCGAAGGCGGCGCAGTGGGAACCGGCGACATCATCATGTCGGTTTATTAAGATAGATCAGGGGTGTTTTCGTTGTTTAACAAGATACTGGTTGCGAACCGTGGCGAGATTGCCATACGGGTGATGCGAGCATGTCGCGAGATGGATATAGCTACTGTTGCAGTTCATTCAGAGGCAGACGAGCGCGCGTTATTCGTGAAATACGCTGACGTTGCCCATTGCATCGGACTTCCGCCAGCAAGCCAGAGTTACCTCCGAATCGACAGGATTCTTGATGTCGCCGAAAAAACAGGTGCTGAGGCAATCCACCCGGGTTATGGTTTTCTTTCCGAGAATTCGGAATTTGTAAGAGAATGTGAGAAGATGGGTATCGCGTTCATCGGACCGTCCAGCGAGTCCATGGACGCATCCGGAAGCAAGATTGCTGCCAAGAAGACGATGGGGGCGGCAGGTGTTCCGGTCATACCAGGAATTTCCGGCGAGATTGAGGACGTGGAGTCCACTGTCGATTCCGCACAGGGGCTTGGATACCCGGTCATTGTGAAGGCGTCGGCAGGTGGTGGTGGAATCGGGATGAAGATCGCACGTAACGACGATGAATTGAGAAGTGCGATTCATTCGACGCAGGCGGTGGCTAAATCAACGTTCGGCGATGCCACAATTTTCCTGGAGAAGTACCTGCTTCACCCGCGGCATATCGAGTTTCAGATCCTTGCAGACTCATACGGCAATACGGTTCATCTGAACGAGAGGGAGTGCTCGATACAGAGGCGCCACCAGAAATTAATCGAGGAGTCGCCTTCACCGGTCATGACCCCTGAACTCCGGGAGGATATGGGCGCAGCCGCATTGAGAGTGGCAAAAGCGATCGATTACAGGAATGCCGGAACTGTTGAGTTCATGTATTCCGATGGAGACTACTATTTCCTTGAGATGAACACGAGGCTGCAGGTGGAGCACCCCATAACCGAGATTGTGACCGGGCTTGACATCGTAAAAAGACAGATAGCGATCGCTGCGGGTGATAGGCTTGATCTGGAGCAGGAGGATGTGGGGATCAACGGATGGGCGATTGAGTGTAGGATCAACGCAGAGGATCCACTGAACGATTTTGCACCATTTCCTGGAAAGATTGTGCGTTACAGGTCACCAGGAGGTCCCGGTATCCGATTGGATAGTGGTGTGCACACTGGCTACACGATCTCCCCTTTCTATGACTCGATGATTTCCAAACTGATATCTTACGGGGAAAACAGGGTCGAAGCGATCGAGAAGATGCGAAGAGCGCTCTACGAGTACATAATCACCGGCGTCACCACAAATATTCCGTTCCACAAGGCAGTGCTCAGAAACACGCACTTCCTGGACGCTGAACTCTCAACGCACTTCATTGAGGACTTCGACATACTAACGCAGGTAGCAGACGTTGTCGAACAAGATAAAGAGAAGGGAGCAACATTTGCCTCCGCAATCGGTGCAGATGACAGGAAGGTCGCAGCGATAAGTGCTGCCGTTACGACATACATTAATACACCTGTTAACAGATAACAGATAGGTAATCATGGGACCGAGAGAACAGATTCTGGAGCTGCTCAAAGGACGTTCTGATGACTTTGTATCGGGTGAAGAGTTATCAGAACAGTTGGATGTCTCGCGCACGATGGTCTGGAAGCATGTCACGTCACTCCGGGATTGCGGGTATATAATTGAATCCATCACAGGCAAGGGTTACAGACTCAAAGGACTGCCCGACCTGTTACTCCCATCTGAGATCAAGAGAGACCTGAAGACTGAGTTTATCGGTCAACAGATACATTATTTTGATGAACTGGACTCTACCAGCGTCAAAGCAAGGGAGATTGCTGCGGATAGCCCGGATGGAACCGTTGTGATCGCAGAAAAGCAGGTCGGGGGTAGGGGCAGGATGGGTAAGGCATGGTACTCTCCGCATGGTGGAATATACCTCTCGATCATCCTGAAACCCGAGATCCCACCCGATCACGCCCACAGACTGACGCTCGTTTCAGGGGTTGCGGTTGCCGAAGTCCTGAAGGAACTGGGAGTTGCAGCTGAGATAAAATGGCCCAACGACATACTCATAAACGAGAAGAAGGTCTGCGGCACCTTAACCGAGATCGATGCGGAGATGGATGTTGTCAACTATGTGGCCGTAGGAATCGGGATCGATGCCAACATCGAACTCGAGACGCTCCCGCCGATTGCCATGCTGCAGGCAACATCTCTTCTGGAAGAGATGGGAGGCGTTGTTGACAGGGTCGCAATCACGCAGAGGTTTCTGGAGCGCTTCGAACGGTACTACGCAACATTCATGGATGCTGGTTTTTCACAGATTCTCAGGCACTGGCGGGAGTATTCATCCACAATCGGGAGAAGAGTGAAGATCGTAACGAAATTCAGGACGATCGTTGGCGAAGCTGTTGGAATCGACCACGATGGTGCCTTAATCGTTGAACTGGATGATGGAAGCGTCGAAAAAGAGATTACGGGCACGTGTTTTCATCTATGATGCTGTGCTGCTGTGATAAAATAGAAACAGTCGGATAAACTAACCATCGCACCGCAATCTCACATCTGCTGCCTGCTCNNCAGTTCACGAACTCTATAGCCCGGACAATTTAAAGCGGCTCCCGCACCAGTGTTTTGCGTATGAAATCCATGAAATATTTCATCTGTGTTTCAGGTGTTAAAGGAATATCACTTTCTACCACGGTCTTCTCACTTTTATTATGAAAGTGATGCGGGAAAGTGGCTACGTATGCCCATCTTCTATGCGGCGCATTGTCATAGCGATATATTGTTCCATTGACCTCCAGCCGATTCCAGTGGTACGAATATCTTCCGGAAATCGAAATCCATACATCCGCAAAGCTCCCGTCAACTAATTCTATCCGCAATTTAGTAGGTTCACCTGAAGGAAGTTTAAATACTTCCGTTTCAGCAACAACTTCTTTAAATTGTCTCGCAATCGATTCAAGCAACAAGTAAGTCTTTAACATGTAAGAGTTCCGTTTCCAATTTGTTTATCGACGCCTCAATATTCTCAAGAACGATCAAGTCCTCCCACCCAGGGTGTTCAGGGATGTCACCGTCCCGCACCTTTTCTTCGAATTCATCCAGAGAAGATATCCGATATCTATGCATAATCTCCAGTCTATCTCTCATGTGAGCTTTAATTCTGGATTTGATATATGCCACCGCACCCTCCCGGATGAGGACATCTTCATTTATCCCGAGATTCGTTGATATGTGTCTGATCGATTCGATGCTACTTGCCATGAAAAGCCCTCCTTTAGTCTTCTATACATTCTAAATCCCGTTTGTTGCATATTTAATCATTGCATGCGGCCAACTCCACCAACCAGAATCAAACAGAGGAAAAGACAAAATAAAAATAGGAATGGTTGAATAAATCAACCATTATATCTACACAATCTCACATCTGTTTGTCTATGTATGGATTATCAGGTAGCGTGAGATCAAGTCCCATCGCTTCCGCAAGAATCTCCTGCTGATCCTTGAAGATAATCTTCGTGTCCATCGCGTTGATGCCGTCCATGATGTTCCGCCTGCAGAACGGACAGGTACATGTTATGATGTCAGCATTCACGAGTTCGGCATCCATAACACGCTTCTGTGCCATCTTAAGCGCAAGATCAGAGACACCAGCCTTGATTCCACCGCCTGCACCGCAGCACCGCTGCAGTTCCCGGCTTCTCTCCATCTCAACGAAGTCCGCGCCAGGAACCATATCGTATATCCTTCTTGGCGCATCGTAGACTCCGCAATGCCTTCCTGTGTGGCAGGAATCGTGGAATGTTACTCGCTTCTTCAGCGGGTTCTTCCAGTCGAAGTCGCTCTCACTGAGCGTGCCATCATTCAGCAATCTGTCCATGTACTCACTGATTGCAATGGTCTCGAACGGGAGCTCTCCGCCCTCGTAGAACTTGGGCCAGTCGATCTTGCTGGTCCGGTGGCATCCCGCGCATGCATAGATCACAGTCTTCACACCCTTCTTGACCATCGCATCGATGTTGTGGTTCACGAACTCCTCTGCAAGCTCAAGCTGCCCCGTTCTGATCAGAACCGAGACACAGCACCATTCATCAGGTCCGAGCATCGTGAACGGGATGTCCAGTGCCTGCAGAACCCTTGTTGTTGCAACACCGACCCGCTGCATCCGATAGGCTGCTGTGCATCCGGTGAAGTATGCGATATCTGCCTTGTCCTTGATCTCGATATCCTCAGGAACCCAGCAGAGCCGATCCTCCTGGTCAGCAGCAAAGACGTTGTGGGACGCAAGAAGATCCACAAAACCGGTCTGCTTACCATAGGGTCCGCGCTTGTTAATCACTGCATTCCGGCGGAACGACTCCCAGACTTCTACAGTATTGATGGATGCCTCACAGACCGTACCACAGATACCACATGTCGTGCAGTGATAGATCTCGTCCTTGAGCTTGAGGACATCGTCCTCAGGAATCTGCCTCGGACCAAAGAGCTTTGCGCGCAAGCCATAACCTTTGTTTAGCATCTCTCTCATGCCGGTGAGCTTGTTCATCGGCGCAAAGTCCAGCTTCTGCTTGTCGGTCATGCCTTCTCTGCCTTCCGGGGTGAAGGTCTCCTCCTGGATCTCCTCGAGCACGGGACACCAGTTCAGACACTCGCCGCACCGAGTACACGCGTCGATCTCGAGTAGCTGCGACGTCGTGAATCGCTCGGTTGTAAGCGATGGTTCTCTTCGTGCCATTATTCACCACCACCGTGTGTGAGGATGGATAATGGTGTCGCGATGATGTGGATGTACTTGGTGAACGGTATCATCGCAATGCAGAAGAGAAGCGAGATCACCACGTGAAAGAGCGCTGCCGGGGGTGATGCTGTGTTGCTGATTCCAAGACTCCATAAATCAGTGAGCGCGGTGGCATGCACGGTGCCCGCGTACCTGATACCCTCTGAGATGAAGCCTGTTATCACGATTACGAAGAGTCCGTAGATCAAGAATGCATCATAGAACGTGGTGCCTTCTCGAACCTCTTTGATGAAGAGCCGTCTCGCAATCGCAATCAGCACACCAACCAACAATACATATCCGAATATCGTGTTCAGCGTCACGACCAACGGGAAGTTCTCGACGAGTGGATGTACCTTGGCATGGTATATGCCTGCCTTGCTGAGGAGTTCCACCACAAATATCCACATCGAGAATAGGAACAGCGCGATCCAGCCCCAGGAGATCGTCATATGCATGACCCATCTGAGGACGCTTCGCTTCAGTATGCGCCGCTGCAGCAGTATATCCATCACGAGAGTCGTAAGCACGCCCTGCTCATGTTTCTTGTCGAATGTCTGGGACAAAAACAGCTTCAGAAACGCGCCTATACTGCCTCCCTGACCTTCTTTTCCATATCCTGCCGATCCGTATCCCCATTTCTTCATCTGAAACAGGATACCGATGGCAGCTATAAGGACTGCCAGAAAACCAATAACAATCGCAACTTCAAAGGTTAGTGTTTTGTCAACAGACAAACCACTGTAATACTCTGCTATATGTTCTGCCATATTTAGCCTCCTTTACCATATCATAATCAAAGGTTATCGACCTTTATGAGCAATTAATCAGACTTATCTGATTTAAATGTTATCGATGTTAGTCATGCCAGGCAACCTGCACGGTGCAAGAGACGCTGCGGGTACTTGCCGGGGGTGTGTCATTTACGATGCCTCAAAATGTAACGGTTTTATCACAATCTGTAACTATTTCATACAGGTCTCTCATCGTTGACAGAGGACACATCTCCGAACCCCCTGACCTGCGGATTTTGAGGCAGCCACCACAGGCGAATATCTCGCCACCCGCATCCACAAACATTCTCATCTGTTCCGTCACCACAAACTTACTCGTGTCAAGAGACTCGCACTCCACACCTCTGCCAAGCAGGAATACCTTTACTGTGTCACCCTCTGCCAGTGCGAAATTTCCGAACCGAAAAGCGTTCCAGACAGTCTCCGAATCATCCGAATAGATTATAATCCCGATCTTCATGGTTTCACCATACCAACGATTGGCTCACGGTCACAAAAACTTTTCAGATGCCCAAGGCTTGGGACGAAATTCATGTACACCCCCTCCAATGTG
>DAWR01000131.1 GCA_002506015.1 Candidatus Methanogasteraceae archaeon UBA261
TAATCCCTGGCAATCTGGGCAAGCACCATGTGGGGTGTTGAAAGAGAAGGTGCGCGGTTCAATCTCTGGCATACTGACCCCATGTTCTGGGCAGGCCAGATGCTCAGAGAAATAATGGTCGAAAGGTTCTTTGGGATTGGTGATATCCTCGATAATCAAGTAGCCGTCACCAAATTTTAGGGCGGTCTCGATCGAATCAGTCAGCCTGGTGCGGAAGCTTTCTGCTTCTTCCGGTTGTTCGGGCTGACGCAAGATCAACCGATCGACAACAGCTTCGATATTGTGATTCTTGTAGCGATCAAGAGTAATCTCCTGGTCATGCTCATAAATTTCACCGTCAACTCGGGTACGAGCGAATCCGGATTTCTGAATCTCGTCCAAGACTGCCTGATGGGTGCCTTTGCGACCACGCACCACTGGAGCCAGGATTAGCATACGGGATTCCTCAGGTAAGGCTTCCACAGCATCGACGATCTCCTGGGCGGATTGACGCTCCACTTCCCTTCCACAGATAGGGCAGTGCGGGATGCCGACTCTAGCGAATAACAACCGCAGATAGTCGTAAATCTCTGTAACCGTTCCAACGGTGCTCCGCGGGTTCTTGCTCGTCGTCTTCTGCTCGATTGCAATAGCCGGAGAGATCCCCTCGATGCTATCGAGATCAGGTTTGCTCATGACCCCAAGAAACTGCCTCGCGTACGCGGACAACGACTCAACATACCTGCGCTGCCCCTCAGCGTAGAGCGTATCGAACGCCAGGGTCGATTTGCCGCTCCCTGATATTCCGGTTATCACTATAAACTTATCTCTCGGGAGTTTGATACCGATATTCTTCAGGTTGTGCTCCCTTGCTCCTTTGATTGTGATGCTGCGCGTTGACATCTACCTTTGAGTAGGGATCATTCGTAATTATGCCTTGCTCATGATGTATAGGCGCGTCCACCAAACCGTAATCAGCGGCATAATGACGCAGACATTGATCACCCAGCCAACAAGTTGCCAGATCTGCGCCGTAATCGAGGTGGTATGAAAAGCATTTTCGATCATGCCCAGAAGCATGTATATCACAAACACCACGAAGAACATCAGCAGGACATCCAGTTTGTGACCTGAAAAGAAGCTCCACCCCCTGTTGATGCCTTCGATTGCATTGAGATTGTCCACAACGAGCGCGTACTTGACCGGCAGGAGCCCAATTCCGAGGATGGTCATGTACAGCGCAAACATAATGAAACCAACTATGATCGCGGCTGCCGAAAGCGCGGATTCGCCCGAGGTCCTGAACAGGAGTACACCCG
The DNA here is from genome assembly GCA_002506015.1 of Candidatus Methanogasteraceae archaeon UBA261. GTDB lineage: Archaea > Halobacteriota > Methanosarcinia > Methanosarcinales > Methanogasteraceae > Methanogaster_C. Next base: position 1,299 of record DAWR01000131.1, read on the forward strand.
GCACCAGAAACACAATCCCTGCAAGAACTATGAGAACGATTGCGATATTTGCGAGAAATAGGTCGATTGCGCTCTTTCTGCCACTGTGAAATAGGTCATGCATACCTGTTACGCCGGTTTCGGTTGCTGTCTTTGCCATGCCGATCGCACCGGACTCGAAGAATGAGCGGATCAGCGCGCACCCGATCACAATGATCACGGATGCGGCGATGTATACTTCGATGAACGGTACTATCGAGTGATACACCCCCTCCATAATCTCGATCATGGTTTCGAGCGAAGGATCACCTACACCCGAGTATGATTGTGACACCGCTGCGAGCTCTGAAAACCCGGTGGCGACCTCCATTAATGCGTCTGTTCCGATTGCGATTGCAACCCCCGCGAGAACTAATATGAAAAACGCGAACTCGGCAAGGGCGTCAAGGAGAAATGGGGCGCACAAGATCGGGTTCTGCTTCCAGGTGTGTGCACCATTGCTCAGTGCATCGCCTACCCGCCCCATTCCGCAACCTCGATCACGCGCAGGGGCACACGCTTGAGTGCACGCCCGACCACGGACTTGGCGATCCGTGATGCATGCTCCACGTTCTCCGCGTCAAAGACCTTCAGTGTAAGAATCATCCCGACGAGCGCTGTATTTGCAACCAGCATCACCGCCTCCATCTCTTTTCCGCACTTATCGCACACAATCGACCCGATCTCGATATCCACAAAGTCGAGATTCGGGTGGAATTGCTTGCCCGCTTCCGAAATTGCGACACCGATTGCGTCGTCTATCGTCTCGACATCTCGCACCGACCATGCCGCTTCCATCGTTACTATATAATCCATAATTACCTCATCAAAAGGACGCCCAACCGAACACCTGCGTCGATGAACGCATGCCCGTAGCTGAAACAGACCAGCGCATTGACACGATCACCGACTTCAAGGAAGTGGACACCATCCTTATAATAAGATTCTGCCATCAATAAAAAATCTTCTGCGACGGCATGCAGGTGCGACGCATCGTCTGGCACGATGCTTGCATCCGAGAGCGCATCTTTCAGCAGTTTCTCGTATCGCTCCGGTTTTCCTTTCATTGTTTATGCCTGATTGCGCAAGCGGCATTAAGATTTGTTACCAGCCCATACCACTATACTACCACTACCAGCTCCACCACCCCCATCAGCATCGCTATCCGCAACCATCCATGCCAATCCGTTTAATACCATCCGCCACAGAAATACCTGCGATGAAGATCGTAGGCGTTGGCGCGGGCAGAAATCTCCTGACAGCAGAGGCTGTGGATACTATCAAGAACGCGGCAGTAATCTACGGATCGAAACGTGCGATCGAACTGGCGAAAGAGCATATCAGAAGCGATCGATGCGAATGCCACGAGATTAAGGACTATTCCCGGATATCTGAACTCCCGGATCATGCAGTGGTGCTCTCGACTGGTGATCCCATGTTATCCGGTCTCGGGCGGTTTGCAAAACCGGGGGACACAATCGTGTCAGGCATATCCTCAATGCAGATCGCATGCGCAAGGCTTGGGGTAGAGGAGACCAAAATTGTGGCAGTGACAGCACACGCACGCGACATCGATTACGCAAAGGCAACGATTGTAAGAGAACTGAAACTCGGAAAAACCGTCTTCGTTCTTCCGGATCCACGGTTCAATCTGCGCGATATCGCGAAATTCCTGCTTGACCGTGGTTTTTCGGTACCTGTTGCGGTCTGCGAACAGTTGGCATACCCTGATGAGCGAATTGCGATCGGAACGACCGAAAAACCTCCCGATGTCAGGTCTGGCAACTTCTCACTCATGATCGGTGATGCGATCAGGGATGTTGATGGTGGCGCATCATTGCCTGTGATCGGGGTGCTCGGACCCGAAGGGACGTTCAGCGAACATGCAGCAAAAAGATGGGCAGAAAAGCGACCAAAATTGAAATACTATGATGATATTTCTGAGATCGTCTCTTCCGTCGGGAAGACTGTTGATTTTGGGGTGGTTCCGATCGAAAACTCCCTCGAAGGCTCGATCAGCATCACGCTTGATGCGCTCTTGAAGTACCACGTGACAATCGTTGACGAGATCACCCTGCCGATACGGCACTGCCTGCTCGCAAGAAGCGAAGACGCAAGAAACATCGAGACGATCGTCTCGCATCCGCAGCCAATCGCCCAGTGCAGGCGCTTTTTGCGTGAGCATTTCAGCGATGTTGACATTCAGGTGGCTGCGAGCACGGCACACGCCGCAAAGCTCGCATCAACGCAGGACGGCGTCGCAGCGATCGCACATACGGAGACCGCCATGAAATACGGGCTCAATATCCTATTTGAAGACATACAGGAGTCTAACGGGAACCAGACCCGATTCATCGTGCTCGGAACCATGGCATCCCGGTCGACCGGGCACGACAAGACGTCCATCGTCGCAGATCTGCGCAAGGATCGCCCGGGTGCGCTACACGAACTGCTTGGAGAGTTCGCATCGCGGGGAATAAACCTCACAAAGATCGAGTCACGCCCGAAAAAAAAAGCTCTCGGGGACTATCTATTTTACATCGATTTTCAGGGACACGTTCATGATGACGGCGTACGAGATCTCATGGGCGTAATCGAGAGAACGACTGCGATGGTCAAGGTGCTCGGATCATATCCTGAAGCTGAGACGTGAGTGGCATTCGTTTCACACGGGGCTTGAATTCATGCGTGCGTTCTTGGCTGTGCTTTCTTGAGTAAAACAAGGGAAATAAAACCACAGAGGGTACAGGGGTCACAGAGAAAGATAACATGGTTTAAGATGGAATTTATGAGTAATGATCGATAAAAGAACTCCGTGTGCCTCTGTGATCTATGTGGTTACTTCTCTACAAAAAATAATAAGTAATTTTGTATATTTCTGTTGATATACTGGTGATCTCGAACCCGCCTCTTCCAGATATACCGCTCAACTACCGTAAAACCCACATCATCCGCGCTTGCGTTTGATGCACTGAACGACAGTTCAGCAGATATAGTAGCGATTCGGTTGACCGAACCCAGACGCGAAAAGATTCAAATCGACTTGTTTCTCAAAAACCAGTCAGCAAACTTCGTAAACGATCTTGCCCTGTGGGATATCTCATTCTTCACAGCCCCCATCGATGCAAAGGTTGTGCCGTCAATCTCGGTGATCGGATCGTAGCCAAAGCCACCCTCACCGTGCTCACGATATGCAATTTTCCCTGTGGCAGCACCCTCAAAGGTGATTGGTTCCTGTTCGGGCTCACAGTATCCGATTACTGATCGGAACGTGGCTCGTCGGTCATCGATATCCCGCATCAGCGCAAGGATTCCGGGGTTGCCGATGGTATCGTAGACATACGCAGAGTAGGGTCCTGGAAATCCGTGCAGCACATCGATATAGAGTCCCGTATCCTCTACAATCACTGCGCAGCCCAGCCGATTTGCAGCATACCCCGCCCCGTACCTGGCGACCTCTGCGACATCATCTTCTTGCAACTCAGGATACCCGCAATCGTTCTGCACGAGCGTAATTCCGCGTGGTGCGCAGACTGCGACCGCCTCCTCAACTTTATGCCTGTTTCCGGTTACAAATGTGATCTTCATTCCATCTCGTCCCATTTCATTCCATCTCATCTCAGATTCTCTTCATACGCTGCAATCGTCGCATCGAGATTGTCCCCTGTGTGCGTAATGCTTATGAAATTGGTCTCAAACTGCGACGGCGGGAGAAAGACGCCGCTTTTGAGCATCCTGTGAAAGAAACTCAAATATCCCTCTTTATCGCAGGAGAGGGCTTCCTGATAGTTATGCGGGGCATCCCCAAAGAATATCTTGAACATGCTGGCAATGCCCGCAACAGAATATGAGAGTTTGCGGTCGGCTACCAGATCCTGGAGCGCAGCGCGGAGTTCGTTTCCTGCCAGTTCCAGCCTTCTGTGAACATCCTCGCCTTCGAGAACGTCCAGCACCGCAAGCCCGGCTGTAACCGAGACAGGGTTTCCGCTGAATGTCCCTGCCTGATACACGCCGCCGGACGGGGATATCAGTTCCATGATCTCCTTTCTGCCGCCGAAGACGCCGAACGGAAATCCTCCGCCGATGATCTTCCCGAGCGTCGTCATGTCAGGAACGACTCCGAAACGCTCCTGTGCGCCGCCCATCGCAAGCCGAAATCCGGTAATGATCTCATCGAAGATCAGCAGCACATCGTTCTCCTCTGTTATTTTGCGAACGCCCTCGAGATAACCAGGATCAGGAAGGATCGGACCGATGTTTCCGAGCACGGGTTCGATTATCACCGCCGCAAGATCCTCACGGTTCGACTCGATCGCCGCAGTCATCATCTCAAGGTCATTGTACGGCACCTGAAGCGTGTGTTTCGTGAAATCCTGCGGCACACCAAGCGAATCCGGTGTTCCGTGCGTGGTCGCTCCGGAGCCTGCTTTCACGAGAGCCGCATCCTGCGCACCATGGAACCCACCCTCAATCTTCAGGAACTTGTTTCTGCCTGTGTACCCGCGGGCAAGACGCAACGCGCTCATCGTCGCCTCTGTTCCGGATGACACAAACCGCATCATCTTGATACTTGGGTATATGGCTGCAATTTTTGATGCGAGCTTCAACTCTGCCTCAATCGGGGTTCCGTACAGCCAGCCGCGCTCGAGCTGACCCGCGACCGCGTCTTTGATTGCGGGGTGAGCGTGCCCGAGGATCAGCGGTCCGTA
>DAWR01000213.1:0-1553 GCA_002506015.1 Candidatus Methanogasteraceae archaeon UBA261
CAATCGATTCAGTTCCGTCTCCGCAGCAGATACGTTACAGCCATAAGCCCGCCAAGTGCCGGAATAATCCCGAAACCTGGTGTGGATGCGGTTGATTCATCCGGACATACACATGTTCCAGTCTCTGCGTCACCATTCGCACGGAAATTGGCAAGATTCAGGCTCTCGCCCGGCTTTGTTGCACTGATCAAGTTTCCTGATGCGTCCTTCTCAACATCGTATCCGAGCACCTCAAAGTCGATCGCGTGGTCTTTGTGACAGTCCGTACACGTCAGCGCCTCGTCCTTTGGTGAGACTCCATGAAAGAGCCCCATGTACCGCTTGGCATCCACGTACTGAATCGGATCAAATATCTTGCCGGTTGCATCAAAGATTGCCTGAGTCATGTTGTTGGTATTCTTAACAGTCATGACCTTGAATGGCAGTATATGTGTGCCGTTCCATGGCTGCCTGCCCAGATGCAGTCTTGCCGCATAAATCTTTGACGCAGGATCATCGATTCCGCCGACCGGCTTCGCCATTACCACGACCCCGTCGTCATCAAAAACAGCAGTGTCCGCGAGATCCATGATCTCAGACCACCTGTTCCACCAGACATGTATCGGTGCAGGGTTACTTTCACGCACGATCATCTCGTGGTACATAACGTTCGCGCCCAGATGTTCGAGATGCCGGGTCTCCCAGTTACGGGAGATCTCAACGGTCTGCTCCTTGCCGTACGATGTGACGTGGCAGGCTGTGCAGTATATCCGGTCCGTGTGCTTGTTGTACATCGACCCCTCGGAATGTGGTTCACTGCCGTGACATCTTCTGTCGTCGCAGGTGACCGGGAAATCGGTGTCATCGACACGCAGGTCCATGCCTCTACCTGACACATGATGATCCACGAACGTGTGGCAGTCCTGGCAGGTCATGTTCGCACTCATGTGAACATCAAGGTCCTGTGAGACCTCGGCTGCACCCATAGAAAGTTCTATATCGCCCCGCTTGTTGTTGTCGCCACCGCCTGCTGTTGCATGGCAGCGCAGACACATCGCACGCGTGGGCAGTCCGACACTACGGGCTGCTGCGGTCGCATCGATCGATGGGTCGGGACCTGACATGGTCTTCTTGTAGTTCGGCGCATGACAAATCAGGCAATCGATCTTCTCGATCGGACAGACCATCTTCTTAACCGCACAATCGCATTCGCATTTGCAGCAGGTACCAGCTCCCGCGTGGCACTTGCCGCACATAGCTTCATTCGATTGGGTGCCCACGCAGAAATCATTCACGCCCAAGACTTTACCGGTCATGACACCTTCCTTTCCAACGACGTGCGTCGCCTCGCCCCTCCACGTATTATGGATGGACGTTACGAAGTCCTGACCTTCCTTTTGATGGCATGCAAGACAGGTCTCAGCACCGGTATACTCATCAATGTAAGTATGTGTTGCTTCAGCCGCAGCCGATGCGGTTTGTGCAATCAGCAGGCAGAAAAGCAGAACAACAGGAAATCTCACCGCTGCGATCTGGCGCAGGATGGGGGGCATTTTGTGTATCCATAGTCCATT
>DAWR01000213.1:1619-9834 GCA_002506015.1 Candidatus Methanogasteraceae archaeon UBA261
CTCATTCGACAAACGGTGCGGAACTCGTGCAGGGCTCTCGATGAGCCTATCTGCCACAACCTCCTCTCGTTCACCACCGATCTCGACGACGCCGCGTCCTTCGAGTATGTAGAAGAAGACATCGACCGGGGTTGCGTGGAGTTTCAGCGACTCTCCCGGATGCAACGTGATATGCACCGCCTGAACATGCTCTGTGTCATGAATCATCGACGCATGAACACCATGCGGGTTCGGCGAGACTGGAGCCGATCTCACATCAACGATTTTCATTGTATAACACTCCTTTCTTGAACTCATCAAATCCGATTCTATCGATTGTGTCTCCGATCCGTTCCTTTGGCTTCGCATTCGCCTTGTAGCGGTTTAGGACGCTCTGCGTAATCTTCTTTGCATCACCAATCGACTCAACGTAAGCCAACTCATCTGCGATTCTTGGCTTCTTACCGGCTTCCCCTCCAACAACTACCTTGAAGCCGTTCTTGAAGCCGAAGAATCCGAGGTCCTTCACCCAGGACTCGCCGCAGCAGTTCGGGCAACCCGATACGCCGATCTTGAACTTGGCTGGAAGTTTTGTGCCACGATACGCCTCGTGTAGAGCTAATCCAAGACTCAGGCTGTCCGAAACGGCTTTCTTGCAGAAATTGGTCCCGGGACAGGTCTTGACACTGCGTACACAGAGCCCGTGTTCACCCGGAATCATCGAGAGATCAGTCCAGACGTTATCGACCTCTTCTTCTCCGATTCCGATAATCACCATCCGCTGTGCGCTTGTTATCTTTATCGCTGCTGCGCTATACTTCTCGGAAACATCTGCGATCGTCAGCAGTTTATCAGGTGAGATCAAGCCTGCAGGCATGTCAATTGTCAGGGCGTATGTCTCACCATCTCTCTGCAGTACTGCGCTCTTCTCTGACAGATCGGTTCTATCTTCGTTCACCAACTTATCACCCTATAAATTCTTTCAGGATGTATTCTCACCGTTCTGACCATAACGGTCACGCCTGCTTCTTCAGTATTGGCGCCGTTGCGATGGGAAATCAGAATATCGAATCGCCCGCATTCCATAGACGGTGCGGAGACTTGTGTAGAGTTCTTGATCAGTAATCTTTATTCTAATACTCCTTTTTTGAACTCCTCAAACCCGATCCGGTCGATGAAGTCGCCGATCCGCTCCTTTGGCTTTGCATTCGCGATGTAGTAGTCAAAGACGCTCTGCGCAACCTTCTTCGCATCATCAATCGACTCGACGTAGGTCAGCTCCTGTGCAATTCTCGGCTTCTTGCCAGCCTCGCCTCCGACGACCACCTTGAAGCCTTTCTTGAAGCCGAAGAATCCGAGGTCCTTCACCCAGGACTCGCCGCAGCAGTTCGGACAGCCTGATACGCCGATCTTGAACTTCGCTGGAAGGTTCATGCCGTGGTACGCATCGTGCAGAGCCATTCCGAGACCGAGGCTGTCTGCGATTCCTCTCTTGCAGAAGGTCGTTCCCGGACAGATCTTAACACTCCGGACGCATAGCCCGATTGCGGCACCCGGACTCATACCAAGGTCTTTCCATGCGGAATCGATATCATCTTCCTTCAAGCCTACAATAACCATCCGCTGTGCGCTTGTTATCTTTATCGCGGCTGCTCCGTACTTCTCGGAAACGTCCGCAATCTTTCGCAGGTCATCAGGCGTTACCACGCCTGCCGGAGTGTCCGGCGCTATAGCATAAGTCTCTCTGTCTCGCTGCACAACTGCTCCCTTCTCCGGAAGATCATTCTTCTTTTCATAAGCCATTTCTAACACCTCTGTTTACTAAATACAGTCATTGTACAATTTATCTGTTCAATTGTTGCTTCCATTTCTCTTCACCTATCGGCTATTACCACCCATGCGCATCAAATCGCATGAGAATACCTTTCAGCCCGGCTTTGTGCCGCGCCTCGTCTTTGGATGCTCGCTCAAAGAACCGAGCGGCATCGATGTTACCTTCCGCTTCGGCTGCCTTTGCAGCGTCCGCTTTCTCGGTTTCAGCCATGGTCTCGCCTTTGAGCATCATCTCGAGGTTCGACTTCGTGTCCTTGATCATGCCGAGAAGTTCTGCGATATCTGCGGCATGCCATGCTTCATCCATCGCGAGCTGCCTGAAGTACATAGCTGCTGTGTGGTGTCCTTCGCGCTCTGCCTGCTTCGACATCGCAAGGTAGAGCCCGACCTCGGTTGTCTCTCCCTTGAAGTGTGCTTTGAGTTCGTCGTTCGTTGCCATTTTACAGAGACCTCCAACATTGGTAGATGGTTGCGTAACCCTCCAAATAGTTTACGGTTATGGTGATGTGTATTGCGAGTATATAACATTATGGTGCGGAAATCGTCCACAAATCCCGGCAAAAGTACGAAGATCGGTATGATGATGCGCAATGATTGGTGGGGGTATGGGAATTGTGGAAATGTTGCACCGAAGCGTACGCCAAAAATTAGCCGCCAGACGGGCGCTCTGATCAATCCACCCTGTGCACCACACGAGACCCGCCCCCATCAGAACCGCCCGCATACCATTCCGATGTGCCCACCCCCGCTTTAGTCAGTACCACCAGTCTTTTTCTTTTCAGGAGCGATCATACTTTTATTTCAGTTCTTTCAGGTATTTTTCCAGATCCGTGTAGTCGTTTTTCCGATTCAGCAAGCATACCAGAATGATGTAAGGGGTAATACCGCATAGATAAGTCGCATTTCATTGTTTCGGATGTTCAGCCAGACCCTGAATACAGTATGTATGGTTTTAGAATGAATCCTTTTGAATCCAAAAGGATTTGATGAAATCAGATCGATCTCCTTTTCAGAGAACGTTTCATCGTATTTGTTTTCTCTGAATATCTTACCCCGGATCGCCTCAAGAATAAACTCCTGAATATTTCTGTAACCATAATTCTCGACATACTGTTCGGTAGCTGATTGTAATCTGGCTGGCAAACGGATATTTATCTGTGCGCTTGTAGACGTCATACATACCAATGTGTATTCATTGGTACCTACTCATACCGACTGCTTCCACACTTCCGGATTTCCGGGCTCGCTCCGAAATTTGACATATACGCGGGTATCAGGGACAATTGCCTGATTAGTCCACCCTGCGCATCACAAGTGACCCATCCCTCATCGGAACTGACACATACTTTCCCGATGTGCCCACCTCGTACTTGCTGTACCGTATCGACTCGAACCGACTGGCACTGACAAGTTTTCGGATGAGCGACATGTCGGCACACGTGATCCGGGTCTTCTCCGCAGGCGGACTGGTTGCAATCTTCCTCCGGGAATAGATCGCACCACCGTTCATATCGGCTCCGGCATAGCCCATGCCGCCCCCGACCAGCAGCACGCCACATTTCATGTATGCGCCTGCGAACTCTCCGGTCACCCCGCAGACAACCACTGTTCCGCCGTTTAGATGAGCGCCGGTGTTCATTCCAGCATCTCCCGTGACTGTAACCGTTCCCTGTCGCATGAGTAGCCCGGTCCCGTTGTGGGCATCGCCTTCTACGAGCACATCCACAGGGCAATCGCACCTTGTACACAGGGTTCCACGCAGGATACCGTCGTTTAAAACCAGCCGCAGCTTCTCAGAGTCCAGTGAACCAGACACTGGCACCTCCGGCAGGTGGTTGCAGAGAAGATCGGTTATGGATACGAACTTACGATATCCTGCCACATCGGAGTGCACCTCGATGATATTTCCAAGCGGCTCCTCGACCATGCCAGAGACGTAGACCGCTCCCGCGACCATACCGAGTCCCGCTTCGGCTCCCACATCCCCGTCTACAAAGATCCGAGATGTAGTCCCGATTCCAATGCCGCCGGTACCGCCCAGATGCCGGATATCCGCACCCATGCCCTGTGCGAGACGTTTCCCCACATCGCCCTTTATGTGAACCTCTGTACTAGTTTTAAGCGCATCCGCAAGGTTGCGGTAGGTGTATTCTGTGTCGTTCTGGTAGGGGACCTGGGCGTCTGGGTCAAACTGGCGATTGTGCCAGCAGAAATTAAACGTATAATCACATAGGTTGTCCACCCGGCACCGTAACTCGATCCGGATCACAGAGTATCACCCGTGTATCAGCGAGGGAAGGCACTGCGTGCAGACCCACATACTATCCCTATTGTGGCGTATCGGCAGCAGGTAACGATCCTCATCTTCAGACCCGCACTTGAAACACTGGATGTATACATCATTGGGTGGAGCTTGGGCGGCTGCCTTTTCCGCATCGAACGTCACAGTCTGGCGCTCCTCGATGGATATGGCGCCTTCCGGACAGATCCCGATGCAGAACCCCATACCGTCACAAAGTTCCTCGGATACAACTTTCGCCTTGCCGTCGATGATCCGGATTGCACCCTCTGCGCAGGGGGACACGCATTTTCCGCATCCTGTGCATTTGTCCTCATCAATCACAACTATCATGCGCTTAATCATGGCAATTCCTTGATATATTCAAATGATTCATTTTTATAGTGAATACATTATAACTATGCTATTGAAACTATGCAATGGTTAGCCAATGCTACAACTGCTTTGCGCCCGAACAACGTTTTCCTGAAATTTCAAAGCATCTCTCGGACACTTTTCTATACAATTCGAACATTTTATACAGTCGAAACTGCTCACTTCTCCGGATTTTTTAAACGATCCCGGATCTATATGAACAGGGCACACTTTTGCACATAATCCACATTCAATACACTCATCAGATACCTGTAAAATATATTTTTTCTGTCCCAATAATCCTTGTAATGTTCCCATCGGGCAAAAAGCACACCAGACCCGGGGACTGTAAATTACTCCTAATATTATTGCGATAATACTTGTCACTATACACATTATTACAAATACAAAACCTATTTTATCCAAGTCCCCATTTGTTTGAATCAGTCGATGAAACATAAAAGTCATCATTCCAAAAAATATTACACTTCTAAAGACTGAATTCTTAGCAAATGATGGAATGGGCGCATTCATACTAACAAATTTAAGTATTCGCTCCAAGAAGGATCCGCGAGGGCAAAACCATCCGCACCAATATCGTCCCTTAAATACAGATAATGTTAAAAAAACTACCATCATAGCTAACACAACATACCCCACATAATGCCACCAAATTCCAACAAAAATAATTATTGGAAGTAACCACCACATTACCATTTGTACAGTTTTTCTTTGTATCGTCATGTTCGTTGCCCGTGGATTGCACATACTGCGGTTTTCAGGGTTCTTGTGGCACGGTGATGTGTATTGCGAGTATATAACATTATGGTGCGGAAATCGTCCACAAATCGTATAAAAAATAATAAAAAATTCCATCACCATGGCGCACTCCGGTCGGGTCACCTTGATGTCCAACCACCCACACGAAATAGCTAAGATCCCAAAAAAATGAGAAAGGGGGGCACCTACCCCCTTCTTCTCAAGAGAGCGAAGAGAGCAAGGATCGATGCAAACGAGAACGCTGCCCCGAACCCAGGACTGTTCGCTGCATCTGCGTCATTCTCTGCCGCTACTGCGGTTACAGTCGTTCCCTTTGTCCCTTCAGCCCCTATAGCCTCTGCAAGCTCTGCTTCAGCTCGTAGACTCCGGTCTTCTGACTTGATCGCAACAGCGGTCTCCTTGAGCGGTCCCCAGCCATACCACTGTTCCTGATCCGCGTTTGCATGGAATGCGCTTTGGAAAGTACGCATCCGGTACTTCATCCACATGACCCAAAGATCCTCCTCGATCGAATGTGACTGATCGTAGAACCGTAGAACATCAGGATATGGATACGACGGGAGTTCCTCGATGTACTCCGGCTCAGGGAGTATACCGTCACGGTGTAGTGCTGCAACAATCTCGACCGACTCCGCATATACCCGGTCAGCTTCTCTGAGCATCTGGTCACCCTCCTCTAGCGAAGTCCTTGCGAACTTCTCTGAGTGGCAGTCGCCGCATACCGCGATCATCTTCTCACGGGGTGCGTTCCACTCGTCCATCGTGAGCCTTGCAAGCTTTGCAGGACCTATGAGATCGAACCGTGCCGTTGGATTTCCGTCGGCATCAAGCACACCATACGACTTCAGGACCGTTGCCCGATCGTCAGCCCATTCTTCGTCGGGTTCCTCGACCCTGACGCCAAGGAATCCCCAACTCGTGATAACGTTGTGGTCTCCGCCACTCATGTGGCACATCTGGCACGTGGGCGCCGTGTAACTTGCTTTCGCCTCGGAGAGGGGTGCACTCCAGTCCCAGTCGTCGCCTTCTGTCAGGTAGATCGAACCGTGCTTCGAGGTCGAGTACATCTCCCACTGGGCATGGTCAAAGCCCTGATGGCACGTCATACATGCTTCGGGTCTTCTTGCCTCCTCTACAGAGAAACTGTGCCTCGTATGACAGTTGTCACAGCCCACAACACCGTAGTGGTACTCATCCCAGCCAGTCTCCTCCTTCGCTCCGATCTTGTGGCAGCCTCCGCAGCCTTTCTGACCTTCCATCAGTTCATTTGGCTGATCAGTTGTTGTCGGCATCACAAAGAACGTAGTCCACGCGAGGCTGTGCTTCCCGTCCATGTACTGAGAATCCTGCTCTGCGTGGCACGTACCGCACGTCTCGTGTGTCGGCATCTTTACCAGATCCACGGTATTAGCCGAACTGTGTGCGAATCCGTGACAGTCTGAGCAATCAATGTTTTCGCCCATCACACCACTCTTAAAATCCTCCACGATTTCGGGCGTGATTCCGCGGTGACAGTCTATACAAATCGATGCTGTTGCCGACCCCACCAGAAATGGAGTCAGGAGTGTCAGAACCAGCAATACAAAAAGTCTCTTCATAATCTTTGCCTCCTGTTGTGTGCGTTTGTTGTTATTGTTTCTGTTCGAGAACACTCACATCCGGATTCTTCTCACCGTACTTCCCGGCAAGTTCCGCAAGCACCTCGTCCCTTGACTTTCCGTCGTTCTCAAGCTTCTTTATCAACTGATATGCGGCGAAGAGCGACGAAGGTCCGATCTCCGACGCAAAGTTGCCGACGCCCTGATTCCAGACAAAGAGCGAGAAGAGTTCGTCCAGTTCGGAAACAGTAACACCCTCAAAGTATGCCTTCACAAGTTCTCGAGTTGCCTGGCGAATGCGCCCAGCGCCAACCGCATTTGCGAGCGAGAGCAGATACTTAGTCTTCTGGTCGATTGCGGCGTCTTCCTTCTTCCAGATGAGTTGCCAGAACTGCGACACAATCTTGCCCATCTCTCTGTCGGTGTTGCCAATGTTAGCAAGAGCTGCAGGGTGCAGCGGGACGTTCATCACGTCGACGGCAGTCTTCTCTTCTGTCCGGTAAAAGTACGCCCTGTATTCCGTATCAGAAATCTTCTCGGTGAGATGCTCAAAGCCGAGGTCTGCCATAGTAGAATATAGTGGGAGCGGCTCGAAACTCTGAACCACGCAGATCCCACCGCCAGCAGCCACAACTTCTGCTTTCGTAAGAATCGTAGACAGGAAATCGCCTTTAAGCCCTCTACCGTCTACTACTTCAAATGATTCCTTCTTATCAGCCCATTCTTTGGTCATGGGATACCACCTTCATGCGCGTAAACCTTTTAATTGTTCACTGCTACAGTGATGTGTATTGCGAGTATATAACATTATGGTGCGGAAACCGTCTATAAATCCCGCCAAAAGTACGAAAATCGATATGGTGATATGTAAATGATTGACGAAAGAGACATGTTGATAATAGATATGCTTCGGGAGAACGCACGCACACCACACACCGAGATTGCTGCACGACTCGGTGTCGGCGAATCCACGATACGAAACCGTGTGCGGGCGCTCGAGGAAGAGGGGGTCATCAAACAGTACACGGTCGTAACCGATCCGGCGAAGCTGGGGTACAATTCGGTTGCCCTTGTCGGAATTGATGTCGAACCCTCATATCTCCTTGATGTTGCACTGCATTTGAGCGAGTTGTCAGAGGTGAAATTCGTTGCAACCTCGGCAGGAGATCACATGATCATGACCGAAGTGTGGCTTACGGATGGGAGTGCGCTCAGGACATTCATCGTGGATAAGATCAAGAAGCTGGACGGCGTGCAGAGCGTGTCGCCGACTGTGATCATGGATAACTGGAAGGTGCGCAGCGGGTATATGCTGCCTTGAATGTGACGTAAGAGACGCAATATTATGGAAAAAGAAATAAAAATAGTGTAC
>DAWR01000213.1:9878-10790 GCA_002506015.1 Candidatus Methanogasteraceae archaeon UBA261
GAAACTGGAAACATCATCGGTTTCTCTATTCTGAAGGTGAGTGCACTCAAAGGGCAGAAACCGCTTTCGTTCAGTCTCGCAGGTCACATCGCCTGACCGAATGGTCTCACGCCTTCAACAATGACCGGAATAACAGCAGACAGCCTCAGGGGACAATGAGCGCATTAGACAATCAAAGGAGGTAGTAACGGTTGCCAGACAACGAGTCAGGTTTAACAGGGCACTTTGCCGGATATCCCGAATTGTTTGCCGATCCGAAGGCGAGGATTCGGCCGGCTCAGGTCCGTGCAGCACTTTCTGTGAACCGCAAGCTGGTTCGCATATACCGACAGATATGCAGCACAATTATTATGCGTCATGCGAAAGAAGTAGCGAACGATAAAAACCAGGGGTGGGATCGATGAACGTTTTACTGTCAATTAAACCGAAATATGTCAACGAAATCGTAAATGGGAATAAAAGATACGAGTTTCGAAAATCGGTTTTCAGAAAGCGTGACAATGTTGATAGGGTATATATTTATGCATCAGCCCCAGTGAAACGAATTGTAGGCGCATTTACGATAAAAACTATCATGGAAGAACATCCGGAAGAGTTGTGGAGAATATGTAAGGAGTTCTCCGGAATCTCGGAGGTGGAGTTTTTCGATTATTTCAGAGATCGGGATAAGAGCTATGCGATTGAAATCGGGATGTTGGAATTGTTTGACCCAATCGACCCCAAAGATCGCATTCCCGATTTTTCCCCGCCCCAATCCTTTTGCTATACGGACGAACCGTGGGGCTGCGTATGAAATTACTGATCCTGTACGGAGGAAACTTCGGGGAACGAGTGATACGAAACCTTGTGAACGACTCCGAATTCTGTAAATCGTGTGATCCGCTCTGTACACACTGCAAGTATGAGAGGTAT
>DAWR01000026.1:0-10174 GCA_002506015.1 Candidatus Methanogasteraceae archaeon UBA261
CTCATCGAAGCAATATTCGAATTCCGCTGGGAACTACAAGAGCAGACACCCGGAATGAAAGTGGACCCCCACTACAAGATACTGATCGGCAGAATGTATGACAAAATCAGCGATGAATATCCGTTCCATGAACAATTACCCACAGCAACCATGCCGGATGAGATCGCAGGATACGTTGTCCAGCACCGGTTCAGGAAAGGCAGAGACAAATGGCCTCTTGTCCAGATGGGTCCGGGGATACTCACCGTAAACGATACCGTGGGATACGTATGGGAAGACTTCAACAAGAGAATATCTCATCTTCTGGATGCCCTGTTTGAGTCGTACCCGGATGCAGAAAATAATTTAGGGACCAACCGGTTATTATTGTGGTATATCGACGCTGTCGATTCCGAAGAAAGCGATATATTTAATTTCCTAAAAGAAAAAATGAAAATGAATATAGAAGTACATCAACAATTATTTGAAGAGACTGGCGTTAACAACTCGCATCCCGACTTTGACCTGCGATTCTCGTTCCCCTCGGCAGAACCCCCGGGGATTGCTCACCTGCGGTTTGTTAGAGGAAAAAGAAAGGATATGAATGGTTTGATATGGGAAACAATGGTTCAATCAGAAGAAGACAACGCTCCAGCCACGAAACAGGAGATCAATTCGTGGGTGCACAAAGCTCATGATCTGACCGACGATTGGTTCTTTAAGATGATCGAAGGAGATCTGCTGAGGAGGTTTGAATAATGTACCCCAGTAGCGTCAGAGAAGTTACATCTCCTGATTATCCGGTCCAGTGCCCACCTTCTGCAAGTTCTGTGGATTGGTTGGATGGAAACGAAATGTTAGATAGCCTGATATCCGGGTGGATAAGACATAAACCACCAAAAACCATATTCCATCATCAAAACCCGTCATCCTTGCCAGAAATAGATCCCTCCTCTGTTCAACCTTACATGAGTCTAAAAAACGAAACTTCTTCGATGGAAGAACATTTTAAAGAAATGATTCCCGAAGAAATGCTGGAACACGATGAGATGGTGCGCATCCCCCCCCGAAGAAGGTATGCACTAAATATCGAGGTAAAAGAGATCAGAAAGGCAGCGCCCAGAATCATAGAGCCTGATGAGCCATAAGGATGGGGGGATGACGCATGGGTAAATATCCATGGTACGAGACCGTAAGTGGTGAAGAAGACCTCTGGCAGGGTGATATCATTAATCTGTGCCCCATCGTAGTTCCGTTTGGAACTATTGAACTCGGCACGATGTCGGCAGAGGTTATCGAATATGATGTTGTCGTTATGAGCCAGACATGCGATCTCGTGCAAAGAAAACTCGATCTCGTTCTTGTCTGCCCGATCTGGCATTTGAGCGAATTTGAAAACAGGAGTGACTTTTTCAAGAGCAGAACCGGGAAAGAAGCACTGAGGCGAGGAAATGCACCAGGATACCATTTACTGAATAAATGTGAAACAGAAGGATTCGAAACAGATTATTTGGTAGTCGATTTCCGCAGTGTGTACAGTGTGCCTTTTGATTTTCTTGTAGGTTTGGCTGAAAGACGAGGTGAACGACTGCGGTTGTTACCGCCGTATAGGGAGCATTTGTCACAGGCTTTCGCAAGATTTTTCATGAGAGTCGGATTACCTGTCGATATACCCCCATTCAAGCGATGAAATGGATGAAACGAAAGCCCCCAGTTCACATAACTGACTATGAGGTTAGGGGGTAAAAATGGGGTAACTACTCAGGTGTGTTGATTGGTCTCCTGATTGCGATCATGTACTTTCTGGTACGATAAATTCCCGGTTTGGTTATAGTAGCATCCCTGTCCAGGGCAGTCCCTGAATAGTGAAGTCCCCCTATAGTGGTTTTAGGTACCTGTGTAGTTACCTCTTAAGCAGAAAGAGGTGGCACTACAACTCTCAGCACTCCCACTAACAAAAGATTACACAGTCTGCGAAGCAGCGGCGCAGCCATCTTCACAAGATTTCTGTGTTAATCTCGTAATCTCGTGGTTTTTCCTATTCATCCAAACACCTACTCCACTACGATCTCCACGCCCTTCGCGCTCGCATGTACCTCTGGGTCGTAGTACGAATATGCTCTGCTGTCGGGTGCAATCGCCTGCACCGGGAAGAGCGCTCGCATCTCAACATCGAACGTGAGTTCTTCGCCCCGCGGCAGATCGAGCACGTACACAATCGCCTTTCTGCCGGCAATCTCGTATCGAGTGATCGTGCCCGCCAAAACAAGTGTATCCAGACTCGATTGCTCTACGGCAAACCCTGTGGGAACAGCCACATCCACAATCATCATGCCTGTTGATTCGGCAGCCCCTGTGTACAGGACCCGTGTGTGCACAGTGACCACATTGTCGACAGCGACATCGGCTGCGTCGTAGACTATATCCAGTTGCAGGTCAGAGACCGGCGCAATCTCGGGGAGGATTACGTTAAACCGCTTCACCAGTTGATAATTGACCTCTCCAGTTCCCGCGATCACAAGTCGCACCTCAAGTGCCTCCTCCGGCACCTCCACGGTCTGCAGCACATCGAAGTTCTCGGCAGTGATCCGGACGTCTTTGAGTGTGACGCCGTCGGCTGACACTGCAACAGTGGCGTTGACGTCTCGTCCCTGATTCACTGCAGCAGCCACAAGCGCCCTGAACGCCATAACCGTGTCCTGCGTCGATGAGAACCCGCCAAGCGAGTTCCGCTGGGCTGCGATCCACTTGACAGCATCGTTCGCAAGCGGATGCTTCGCCTCGATTAAGGCAAGTGCGGCATAAGACGTGATCTCGATTGTTCTGCTCGATTTGGGCACGCTGTCGCGGAACTGGTACGTCCTCGAATCCGAATCCAAAATTGCTGCATCAGAGCCCCAGTAGACGCCGCAATCGTCCTGTTTTGCCGTCGCAACAAGCTTCTCGAGGGCAGAATCAGCGTGACTGCTTCCGAGTTTCCTGAGTGCGACTGCGCCGATCGCAATCGCATAAGGATCGGTCTGGTTATCGAGATTGGACTCGATATAGTTTTGCGCCTGTGCAATTGCGATCGGCTCGGCAGCGTCGTATTCGGCGAGTGCGATTGCGACAAAACCTGTGAGTGCGTATCTGCCATCCATCCCCCCGACCATCTCGTTATGGCAGATGAATCCAACAGACTCCCAGGATCCGTCGTCGCTCTGGTGTTCGCAGATCCAGTCTGAGGCATCAGAGAGAATCGACTCATCGATTGATGTCACGTCCCGTGCGTTGGAGAACGAGTGCAGGACGAAGGCTGTGAGCCAGAGACTGCCATCTTCACCACCGCCTTCGCCAAACGCCGAAAACGAACCGTCGTTGTGTCTGAACGTCAGTTGTCGCTGGTAGCCAGTCGTTATAAAGAGCTCAGCCTTCGCCTGAAGCTCGGGATTCGTCTGATCGGTCTCTCTTAGGTAGCGGAGAACCTCGACATCTGGCGCAAACATGATCATATTCTGTTCGCCGCAGCCAAACGGCATGTTAAGGAGGCTATCTACACCATTTATTGTCTGCGCCACGATGCTTGGAGTAAAACTCACTAAAACTTTTCCTGAATCAGTCACAATACCATCAGGTAGCGTGGCATCGAGCGTAACTCCGCCTTCTCCTAGATTTCCGTTCTCAACGATTTCCTGTCTCGTCCCCTCCGGTTCGACGATGATCTCTCTTCTCACGGCATCCGCTTTCGCCTTCGTCCGTGCCGTAACCTCGATTACGTCTCTTCCGATTGCAGTCGGTGTGATCGTGAAGCTCGCATCGGAGGCGCTGTTCGCGCCGACCGTTACTGTGACTGTGGAATCACTGACAATCTCGAACCAGTCAGCCGCAGCAAGCGTCAGTTTGACGTCCTGCGGTGTGTCGAGATAGTTATAGACCTGTATCTGTACAGGGAACACCTCTCCACGAGTCACTGCGTACGGGAGATCGATATCAACGAAGAATTCCTGAAATACGGTGAAGTTCGACCCGGATATCCCAATTCCTTCGTCTGATGACGAGACCGCATGAAGCCGCCACGTCGTGATGCTGTCGGGAGCCGTGAGATCAATGTGTGCGCGTCCAGCGTCGTCCGTGAGAATATCAGGCAGCCAGAGCCATGTCTCAGGGAAGAACTGGCGCACGCGCTCAACCGCCGCGAGTTCTTCGCTGTCTGCGTCTGCTCCCACCGCGTTGGGTGCGGCTGTCGGTGTGGGCACTGGCGCAAATCCTCCTTCGCCGTCGCTTTCCGCATCCATTGCCATCACATCCATACCCTCGGCTATGCCGCCTTTTACCATCCCCTCTCTTCTATATTTGGATTCCGGTGATTTCGGAATCTCAAACGACGGCGACGCAAGCACCTGCATGCCGCAGTCGTCAAGAAGCTCATGAGTGCCGACAAACCGTTTGCCATAGTAACCACCGTATTGCGGGTGAATCTCGATCTGCGGCTCCATGAACCGCTTTTCCAGCTCATCAAATACTTGTTTGAGGTTGAGCCGACCTGAACTCAGCGCATAGACGGATTCATCAACAATCGCAACCCCGATCATTGATCGCGTCCCTGCGTTGAGGTCCAGTCTCACGGCATCACCCGGAGCCGCAGTCTCACAGTCATAGGAGGCTAGTAGATCAACGTTCGTTCCGAAATTGACATCGAATGGCAGAACATCAAGAGAGACCTCGCTGTTCGGATTGATCATGTATGCCACAATCTTTGCGCCGGGACTCATTTGGGGGGTTACCTGAACCGCGATCTCATGGCTGTCACTTGTTGCCGAGTACACGGTTCTGCCGTTCGCGAACACGTCATAGAATACTGTGCCGGGATTAGTCGAGTGGACCTTGAAGGTGATCGTGTCGCCAACATCGGCTACTCCTCTGCTTTCCTGTGCGATGTGTATGAAGTTTGCGCCCGGCGAGTACGCGCAATTGAGGCTCATGTCTTCACTAACAATATCTCCGCTCGTGTCGCGGCATGTCGCAGTGATACGGGCACCTGTGCAATTGCCCGGGACGACATAATCCGCAACAGCGACTCCGTTTTCGGTCGAAATGGTCTCTTCGCTTGTGGTTTCGGTGTAGTCTTCATAACGAAACGCAATCCTGATCTCAATGTTGGTATCGATTGGTCTGCCCTCCGGGTCTTCCGCAACAACCACGACTTCAAACGGAAGCCCCGGCTTAAGGAGGTTTGATTCGGGGATCAGGTGCAGAATCGTGTCCGACTCCACGATCTTTAAAAGCAACGTCTCAGTCTCTGTGTGGTTTCCTGTGTCTGTCACAGCAATGTGTAACATGAGGCTGCCCTGCCCGCCCGCGCTGTATGTTCCTGCCACCCACTCCGCAGCGGGTAGCTCAAACTCGATTGTGCCGTTCTCAAGAAGCGCATTGTACGTGGCGTAGGTTTCCCATGTTCCGACGTACCGCACCGCCTCGATCTCGACAGAACCGGCAACGGGCTTTCCAAAAAAGTAGTTTGCAGAAACTGCGCCTGTGATAGAGTCAGAAACAAGGAACCAGTCCTTCTGAACCGTTGCTTCGACCTCGAACTTTGGAAGCACGTATCGTTCGACCTCGATATCCACAATCGACTTCGATTCGCCAGATTCGGATTTGATTTTCCATGTTCCGAGATTCGGCTCGGTCGAGAGTGGTAGATCAAACGTTGCCACTCCAAAATTGTTCGTTTCGAGTGTTTCTCTGAAGACCTTGATTCCTTTCGCATCAGCGATCTCCAGTTCCACGGAATCCTCCAACGGCTTCAGATTGTTGTTCAGCAGGAGGATCCTTCCGTGTATGGTCTGCCCTGGCTTGTAGATGGGTTTGTCAGTCTCGATGAAGATTGGGTTGCTCTTCGATACGCGCACCGCTGCCGTATATTCAGTGTCTGCCCCGACCGGCTGCGCGATTAGCGAGTATGTACCCTCCTCAAGTTCAGGGACCTCGAATTGTGCGACCGAATGTCCAGATCCACCTGTTGATGCGCGAACGAGAGGAATGCTCTTTTTGTTGCTATCCAGAAGCGTGTACTGCACGCAGCGCTCTGCTGGCTCATGTTCAACGCCTGAGAATGCGGACATGCTGATTGCACCCTCGCTTCCGACAAACAGCGTCTTTGGTGCGAGGATCAGGTAATCCGCATCCTTGCCTGTGTCATTTTTGCCGCATGGTATGATCCCGGACTGCGTCGATGTGTCTGGTCGATCATGATGATCGGTATCGACGCAGCCCGATGCAAGAATCACCGCGATGCAGAGCATGGATATGATTGATGTTCGCTTCATTCTGATTCGCCTCGTGGATCGAACGTTGATCGAATATTGCTGCGGAGTGATTGGACATATATCTTGCTTAAGCTGCGAAATGAGTCGTAGTTATCGGAGGTGGTGGGAACCAGCGCCCAAACGGCAGAAACCGTGTGCATGCGCGGGTAACTTGTGTAGAAACCACAAGATTGCACAGTCTGCGAAGCAGCGGCGCAGCCGTCTCCACAAGATTTTGTGTTAATCTTGTGTAGTCTCGTGGTTTTATATGCGGATATTCACACAATATTGAGTAAGTATGAAACCACCCTGGAGATTGTGCCCCCGAGCACCGACCTAACTTGTATCCCTGCTCGCATCCGCATACTCGACCATCGACTCAAAGATCCGTAGCCCATCGTCCGATCCGAGTACCGCTTCAGACGCACGTTCCGGATGCGGCATCATCCCGAGGACGTTTCCGGACGTATTGACGACTCCTGCGGTGTTCGCAACAGAACCGTTCGGGTTGGACTCAGGCACGACGTTTCCGTCTGAGTCGACGTATCTGAACGCGATTTCCCGATTCGAGTTCATGCTTCTGAGTGCGGTGTCGTCCGCAAAGAAATTGCCTTCCTTGTGCGCAATCGGCATCCTTATGACCTCTCCTTTTCTGAATCTCGATGTGAACGCCGTATCCGTCTTCTCAACGCGCAGGTTGACCCATTTGCAACAGAATTTCGGATACTCGTTCGTGCAGAGCGCCCCTGAGAGGAGTCCGGACTCAACAAGGATCTGGAATCCGTTGCAGATGCCGAGTACAGGCTTACCCGCCTCTGCAAGACGCGAAATCGCATTCATGATCGGGGTTCTGGCTGCAATCGCGCCTGCACGAAGATAATCGCCGTAAGAGAATCCTCCTGGGATTACCACTCCATCATAGTCCTTAATTGGGTCTTTGTACCACACAAGATCCGTGGAAACACCAACAACGTCGTTTAAGATGTGATGTACGTCCAGATCACAATTACTCCCCCCGAATCTGATGATTGCAAATTTCATTGTACTTCAATTGAATAATTGTGAATCACCGGATTTGCAAGCATCTTTTTACACATCTCATCTAGCATCCCTCTTGCATCATCGATACCATCGGCTTCCAGCTCGATCAGTAGTTTCTTCGCTGTACCGACGCTCGTCACATTATACCCAAGGTGCACAAGCGCACGCTGGATCGTAGCCCCTTCAGGATCGAGCATGCCCGGCTTCAGTTCTGTGGTGATCTCGGCACGGTATTTCATTGTGTATCAGATCGTTTCGATGCGATAAAAACGTATGGTTCATCGGGCACAAAAACACCGTCGCCATGTCTTTCGCGGCGTTGTGCATCCGACCAACCATTGCAGGAAAACCCGATTGCACCGAACCGTGCCTACTCTGCACACCATGCAGACTGCGCAATCATGAGAGCGTCGAGCGAGTCCACGACCCCGTCGTTGTTCATGTCAGCCCCTGTTTCGTACACCCCTTGAACCGACATCTCAAGCGCGATTACGGAGTCTGCCGCGGTGATCTCGCCATCACAATCGAGATCGCCTTGAGGTACGGTGCCAGCGCCACCAGAGAGCCATTCAATGATGTTCTCTCCGAGCACCATGTTGTCCCCGCTTTCGATGTACGGGTTCTTGAAGGAGTCCTCGTCGGTAAACCCCACGACTCTGCCGGAACCGGGACCGGGACCCTCGTAAATTGCGAGCATCACGTCGTACTCATCGTCCCGGACAATCTCCATCGCATCTCCACTCACCACAATCGTTGCTGACGGATATGGCAGATACACACTCGTGATACGGTCTGTAATCTTATGCGGGGTGATGTCTGTTGCGGTCTCGTTGTGTCTATTGATCTCCTCCCAGTAAATTCCGGCAAACTCTGTCAGATTCGTGTAGATGTGCGGAAACTGATCACCGATCACAAAGAGACCTCCACCACCCGATACAAACGACCATATCACAGATAACTCGGCGGGCGTGTATGGCTCAAGTGCCTGCGGGATTACAAAGACGTCGCAACCCTCAAATATGCTCTCGTTCACGGTCCCACAATCATGCTCCCTGACAAGGAATCTCATGTCCGTGATACTCTCGATCCATCTGCTGTACTGGCTTGCCTTATCAGTTCTGTGGGTCCGGTCGATCAGAACGACTGCGCGGTGTGGCTGGAACTCGGTATGGTTGTATGGCGCAGTGGTGTACGCATCCGGTATGTAATCGAGCCGGTTGTGGGTCCATGAGTCGTCATACAATCCAAGGTATTTCAGGTGGTATGGTCCATCAACGCCGTTATCCTCGATTGCGATCCCGGTGAAATTGAATCGTACGATATGTTTTCCGGGATCTATGTGCGTGTAGCTACTTTTCGACTCGATACATGCTCCGTAGCGGTCATTCAGATCCACTTTGATTGTGTAGCGCCCTGCCACCATGACGTCCATTCCAATATTAATTGCCAGATGGTCGTAGAGCCCGTCGCAATCGGTGTCCACGCCGCAATCAGAGTATCTGCAATCGAAACGTGCGACCGGCACATCGACTTTCGCACTCAGATGGTCGTTGAATGCCACATCGTCGCAATATCCGGCTGAACCCTTCGCGGATACCGATAGGTTGAGATTGTGACGACCAGGGGATTTCGGCGCCCATGAGAGGTTCAGGAGAACCTTGCTCTCACTGGCGATTACAGGGATTATGGTTGTGTTTATGACGAAACCATCCACGCTCATAGTCATTGTCACATCGGTCTCATCGTGGATCCCGTTGTTCTCCACGGTCACGCCGAATCTGGCAGACCCGTCGCAGTCGATCCTCACGGGGTGCCTGAATCGCGATATGCCCAGGTCATGGTCTGGCGTGGGATGCGATGTTCCAGCCCACACGATTGCGTTGTAGAAGAGTTGGGGTTCAGCACCGCCGTCGTCAAGCTCCGGGAAATGGTTGAAATAGACGCTTGTGTATCCCTGATCCGTGCCTGTTACACTGTTTGCGATGATTGCGGAGTAGCCATCCTCACTCCTTGCCAGAACCGATCCGGTCGTCGTATCCCATGGATAGTTCGTAGTCAGTCTCTGGACATAGTACGGATCATCCAGCCTCTCAAAGAGCGGGTGATCTGGGTAGTACGGCATGAAGACCCCGATTATATCGTGCATGTTCCCTGCAATCTCAGCCATCCCGAACAATTGTGCCAGACCGATGTTGTTCGACGCACTCGAATCGAATGTTCCTGCGGTTGCGATGATCCCGTGACTGTCTCGCACATACCTGCTGATTGCAGATATCTCCTCGTCTGTGAACTCCCAACTGCCTCCATCCCATGCGCACGAGATTATGAGTAGATCAGAGCCAGAGATGGCGAGATCGTCGTATGTTATATTCTCCCTGTCAAGCGTCGTATAATCGATATCGACGAGGTAATCGCCGTATAGGTGCCAGTTCTTCTTCAGGTCGTCCTCGCCCCAGATCGCACTCTCGTTGTAATCGGTTCCCCACGAGTCGAGAACAGACGCGGTCACGACGCCGCAGGGGGACCAGAACGTGGTCCCGTTGATTCCGACTTTCAATGTCTCCGAATCCCGGGCGGTTATCGTAACAGCATATCTGCCCACATTCAGAGGAGTCCACGTAACCGAGAAATTTCCAGAATCGTCCGCATGGTCCTGACTGGTGTAGACTGCTGTACCGTTTGCGCTGCTGATCGAGACGTTAATATCAGAACCAGGCACCTGCATACACTCGTCGGATCTGACACAGCCACTGAGCAGGTACGGAGTGCCTGTAACGGCATACTCTGGCGCATCCATCGCTATAACGAGCGTTCCGACCTTGAAACCAATGGCTCTCCTGCCAATTTCATTGTTATGGCTTGCAATCACA
>DAWR01000026.1:10219-11917 GCA_002506015.1 Candidatus Methanogasteraceae archaeon UBA261
TGATGTCGTGGTGTCTGACGCAACAACCGACCCATCAGGAGCGGTTGTGGTGATTGTGATTACGGCTGGTATTGCCGTTGTCTCGTTTGATGTGAAGCCTGTGATTGTGACCCGATCTCCCGGATCATAAGTGCTGCCCGTCTCAAGAGGGATCCGTATCGTACCGATCTCATCCAGAGCGGCGGTAGCGTTCACAACACCCCAGCCATAGACGTTATCGCAACCAGTGTCGCCGAGGTCAGTTGACGTGTTACGCAGAATCTCCTTGATCTCTGCGGGCGAGATATATGGATTGTACTCAATAATCATTGCGGCAAGCCCTGACACATGTGGCGTTGACATTGAGGTTCCGCTGTGCAATACATACCCATCCCCTGAATTCGCATCAGGCGCACTCACGCCCACACCAACAGCGCAGACGTCCGGCTTGATCCTGCCGTCTGTAGTAGGTCCCCTCGAAGAGAAGGATGCGGAATCCAGATAATCCGTAATCGCCCCCACCGTGATCACCGTCCCTGCGGATGCCGGAATTCTGATTGTGCCGCTCTCTGATCCGTCGTTTCCGGCAGCCACGCAGACAACGATTCCGGAATCGACTGCACGATCGCATGCAATCTCCATCGGGGATGTGCCGTCGCCGTTTACGTCACCTCCCCAGCTAATCGAGAGTATATCAATGCCATACACGTCTTTCTCCACAATGCACCACTCAATTCCAGCTATGCAGTCAGAGGTTTCGCCATACCCGGTTTCATTCAGCACCTTCACACCAACAATCGTTGACATCGGCGCAACGCCCACATAATCCGAACCGCCCGCAGTTCCTGCTGCGATGCCCGCACAGTGAGTCCCGTGCCCCTCGTCATCATAAGACTCAGTCCGCTCGTTCACAAAGTCCCTGAACGCAATCACCTTGTCATCGTCTGTTGCGGGATCGTCGTCCAGATCATCGAGTGATGTGTGATTCGCATCGATTCCGGTATCAAGAACAGCAATTGTCACATTCTTTCCAAAAACCCCAAAGATTGCACGTGCCTGATCCGCTTTTATCACGGGAACACTCGTATCAAGCAGAGTGTGCACCATGTAGTCCGGATAAACCGCCTTAACCCCCGGGTCTCCCGCCAGAGCATCCAGATTCCCCGCAGGTATCTCCAGCGCAGAAGCACCTATAATTTTGTAATCATACTTTGTTTTTGATGCCAGTCTCTTCGATGCCAGTCTGGCAGATGCGCTCGCATATCTGTGGGCGGCTGTTTCGGGCTGGTGATACAGAACGATGACATCAATTGTGTCATCTGCACGCAACATGCGTGCTCTGTTCTCCAGATTATCATCGATTTTATTGTTGTTCATGTCTCCGACTGCCCGGAGATCCGTCGCTCCTGCCTGATATGCGGCACAGATGCAGACCGCCACACCGATCAGCAGTAACAGAGTAAATCGGAACAATTCACCTTTATTCGCCATGTATTTCCACGCAAGACCATAGATTAAATCGGACGTCATCCGTGAGGACGTACTCTTATATTGGTTATATCATACAAATATCTTCCGATATCACGGGGCTGCCGACCAGTGTTACGCTGGATTGCAATGGCGACAAGATGAGGTGGATTTTTTTCGCATCAGCAGATCACCTCCACCAGGCGGCACAACTTGACCTCCGTGCAACAATTCCCGTTGTACCTATAAACG
>DAWR01000218.1:0-6849 GCA_002506015.1 Candidatus Methanogasteraceae archaeon UBA261
CATTTCTTGCATTTCCTGCCGCGCACGATCTGAAGCGTCTTCATCCAGTATATCCCCAGTTCAACCGAATCGAAGCCGGAATCCCGCACAATCGAGGATAGATCTCGCTTGATGAAGTCTCTTGCGGTCACCCCTTCCACAAGCATCCAGACGTTAAACAGTAACCTGACCAGCGCACCCGTGGGGCGCAGATAATCGAGAACAACGATTCTGCCCCCCGCTTTAAGCACCCTGCGCATCTCGTGAAGCACGTTCATGCGCACCGGATGCGGCATCTCGTGCAAGCCGAATGTTATACATGCGCAATCGAAGTAGCAATCAGGATACGGAATCTCTTCGGCATTCGCAAGAGAGAAGCTCATGTTACCACGTCTCTTCTTTTCCGCCAGTTTCAGCATGTTTTCAGCAAGATCGATTCCGACCACCTCTCCTTCACCCCAGATAGTCTCTGCGATCATCGCGCAGAGTGTGCCAGTCCCGCAGCATACGTCCAGAACCTTATGGTGTGGTTTCAGTTCCATTTTTTCGATTATAAGTAGTCTCAGGCTATGTTCTCCCCCAAAAAATGAAGAGAGGAATCTGACAAGAGGATCATACACGGACGCAATCCTGTTGCAGTCCTCTCGATAGTGATCCGGTTTTTTTGTGTTTAATTCTGACATGATTATGATGGTTAAATGTGACAAAACAATTTAAATATAAAGAAGTATGAGTAGTAAAGGTAAGTACTTAGTAGTACTAATACGAGAGGGATGGTAATGGTAAGAATATTTGCGAAGAATCTGTCAAAGAAGAACGTTATGAGCAGTGATGGGTCTGCGCTCGGCGTGCTGTACAACATCGTGATGAACATCCACAGCGGCGAACTGATCAATCTTGTGGTGAAGCCTGACCTGTCTGTGGACAAGTCCCTGTACCAGGTAGAAGGGGCTTATATGTTAATCCCGTTCGGCGCGGTTCGTGCAGTCAAGGACTTCATCGTCGTGGACAAGAATGAAGCGATGATGGGGTAATTCTGACGATGATGCCCACTGAAACCTTGAAAACGATAAAAAAACTGATACTACTTACTTTTGTTTTTCTTACGGTCTCGTTTATCGTATTTGGAGCTATTGTTCTGTTGGTCGTTCTCAAGTTGAACCAGGTGAGCGCGCACGCCTTCGGCGAATTTCTCGATGAGATGGGCTGGGGCGTAATCGTTCTGATATGGGCAATGGTCGTCGGGTATGCGGTCACGTACGCAGTTGCACCCACGGTCATAAGCAGGATCTTTTACACGGATGTCGAACTCAGAGAGGAGTCTTTAGATCGAAAGACCCAGATGGCGCAGCTCGAAGAGCACATAAGCACACTCGTAACAGTCATGAACCAGTGCTCGGATGCTGCAAACCTCTGCAATGAATCCTCAAGAGAGTGCGGCGTCTCTGCAAACGAGAGCAGGACTGCAACCGGCAAACTGGAGGATGAGATTCGCGGACTGCGTCAGGCAAGTGGCAAGGCGTACGAGGTCGTCGGCATGCTCGATGAGGAGAATAAAGTCCTTGCTGCGAAGGTCGGAGAACTGAGTGCGTACACAACGTCGCTTGATAAAGCTCTTGATACTCTGGAGAATAGCCGTGAGAAGGTGCTCGAAGAAGCGCTACAGCCGATGAAAAACAGCCTTCTCGCGCTGAGAAAGGAGAATGTGCAGCTGCACAGGACCTCAGCAGAGCTGATCAAATCGCTGGAGGAGGGCGATGAGGATCTGCACGAGTTCCTGCTTGAAGTGGTGCACGGCATCTCGACTTCGTATCGCAGTCATGCGGACAAGAAGCGGATAACGTGAGCGCATAATCTGCGCAATTAGGTCACTTGTGCATGACAGATCGCACATAACATGTGTCACACACCACATAACACATAACCTCGATGCGCCCAGATCAATTAACATGGCATTATGCGAGAGATGCAGCGGCAAAGGGGAAATCGTAGTCGAAGAGAAGAAATGCGTCGCATGCAAGGGAACCGGTAAGGCAAAATCGATCAATCTGGGAGAATTGTCTGAAGAGCAACTGAGCCGTGCTCTTGATGGCTCCTGCCCGGTATGCGATGGCACGGGATGCGTCAAAATAACAGAAAAATGCCCGGAATGCGGCGGTAGTGGCGAGATTACGGGTCACGTGGATACGCCGTCCGTGAATCTTCTGAGCGATCTCTGCGATCTGCAGGATCTTGTTGTGGGCGATCTCTACGAAGGAACGGTCAACGGGGTTACCGACTTCGGGGCATTCATCGATCTGAACAAGAAGATGCGCGGATTGATTCGTTCGAACAATCTCGGTTCTGATGTTGCTGTCGGGGATACTGTGCACGTGCATGTACAGAATGTAAAACCGAATGGAAACATAGAATTGATTCCGAAAAAACTGAAAGAATACCAGATCGTTGAAATAGAGAAACATTTTCCGGAATATCGGAGTTCTGATCTTCTAAAACATGTTGGTAAGACTGTATCCATTGCCGGAAAGGTTATCCACGTAAAGCAGACCGCAGGACCAACAATATTCACGGTGCTCGATGAATCCGGCACAGTTGTGTGCGCTGCATTCGAGCGTGCCGGAGAGCGAGCATATCCCGAGGTTGATTCCGGTACCATCGTGAGAGTGGTCGGCGAGGCATCGATGAGAAATCAGGATATCCAGATAGAGGTTGCCGAGATGAAGGGGCTTTTTGGAAGCGATGCAACCGGGATTTGCGACCGCATCGAGCGTGCGCTTGATATCCTTGCCGAGCCGCAGGATGTCGATTTCTTAATCGAGAGCGAGGTTACAACATCACTCAAGGAGGGTATGCGCGCTGTTGCAAAGCGGATCAGAAGGGCGATATTCTCATCCCAGCCGATTGTTCTCAGGCACCATGCGGATGCCGACGGGATGACCGCTGGAATCGCAATCGAGAGGGCGATTCTTCCGTTGATACGAGATGTCAGCGGAACCGACGCAGAGTACTACTTCTACAGACGGTCGCCATCAAAGGCGCCGTTTTACGAGATGATGGACATCGTCAGGGACATTACCTTCGCGCTCGGAGATCAGGCGCGGCACGGGCAGGACCTGCCCCTGATAATCCTTGTTGACAACGGATCGACCGAAGAGGACGTGCCAGCGTTCAGATACACCGATGTTTATGGGATCGATGTTCTCGTGGTTGACCACCACCACCCGGACGAGGTTGTGGACCAGTATCTCTGCGAGCATGTGAATCCGTACCATGTGGGCGGCGACTTCGGGGTCACAGCAGGGATGGTCTGCTTCGAGGTCGCACGCATGATCAATCCGGACGTAACAGACGAGATAAAGCATCTTCCCGCAGTCTCCGCAATCGGCGACCGATCAGAGGCGGCGGAGGCATCCCGATACATCGACCTCGTATCAGACCGCTACAGTGCAGCCGAACTCTCGGATATCGCACTCGCACTCGATTATGCGGCATTCTGGCTCAAATTCCAGGACGGACGCGGTCTCTTAAACGACATTCTCAACTTCGGGAAACTCGACCGTCATCAAAAACTCGTGAAACTGCTCTGCGACCAGGCAAAGAGCATGATCGAGGATCAGTTGAGGGTGTGCATGCCGAACGTGCGCACGCAGAGACTGCCGAATGGGGTCTCGCTGAACGTGATTGACCTTGAGCACTTTGCGCACAAGTTCACATTCCCGCCACCGGGCAAGACCTCTGGCGAGATCCATGACCAGATATGCCAGAAAACAGACGACCCTGTGGTGACACTCGGGTACGGTCCCGACTTCGCTGTGATCAGGTCGCGTGGGGCTGGCATGAACATCCCGCAGATGGTAAGAGAACTGCACGACGAACTCGTCGGGGCAGGTGTCAGCGGCGGCGGGCATCTCGTCGTCGGCAGCATCAAGTTCGTGGAGGGGATGAGAACAGAGGTTCTGCAGCGGCTGGCTGAGATGATCGGGAAGCTGGAGACTGATGAGTGAGGTCAACGAGGCGTAGACACTCTTACTCTTCTGCACCTGAATTTCGGTGGTTTAAAGAACTTTGTCATATTCCCGCAGCCGTTTGCATGATCATCAGAGCGTCGAGGGAAGTAACGTAGTCATCACCGTCCACATCTGCACCCGCGTCCCATCCACCGCTAACTACGATTTGAAGTGCAATTGCGGCGTCCGTTGGGCTGATTTCGCCATCGTGGTCGAGGTCGCCGCAGATTCCTGCTGCCACGATTTTGCATAGGGAATCCTCAAAAATTAATATGCCCGCCATAGTTTATTTCAGTAGATATTATATATAAATCTGGTCAAAATCACGAATGGCACAAATTTTACGAATCACACGAATCACCACTGTTGCTTGCCGTATATGGGAAGCAGTCTTCATCGGGCACCCCGGTATCCCTGATATATTCAAGAGCCGATCTGGGCACCCCGCCGCCGCAACTTCCGGCACTACAACAATCTGACACAAGATGCTGCTCTGACAGGCCAATATTCATACCAGGATCGTTTGTATAGATCAAGAATGCCGATTCCGCGGCACCTACTGCGCTGAACGCCCAACAACTACCGCAAGACCCCTGATTCTTGACCGGCGTCACCCAGTTCTCACCATCCGTATCACGCCAGTCAAATATGCCGGATGACACACCCACACCCTCAGGTAGACACATCAATGTAGCGCCCAGCGGAAGCGAAGCAACCCTTCCACCGCACAACGTCCTCTTCGCCACAACCGAAAGCCATCATATTATGTGGTGTTCGAACCATATTCACTATGATGATGGTGATGATGAAGCTCTGATACAAATAGGCACCATCAGAGGTTCTACTGAATGAATCACGCGTCTTATGCAGACAATCCCTGATTTGTACCATTCAGCAGTTTATATTTTTCTCGAATGTAAATAAATAGATATCATAATTATTTTTATTTATAATATATACTCTGATTCATGAAATATTCTATGACAATACAATAGCGCGACAACTTCTGATAACCTATAAGCTTTTATAGATATAGCCCCTACTATAAGATGCAGTGCATCCCTCATGATCAACACATGGTAGTTTGGTATATGTTGATATACCCAACTGCTCAATCGGTATCCCTGCCAAAGCAACATCGTGACACTCCCATGGTCAGCGATGAATTTTACAGAAGTGTCATTTGTGCAACCTGTAAATGCGCTCTGGCATTGGCATCGTCGATGTAGATGTTGATCGGTTTCATTCGTTACGGAATAGCCATACCAATGAGAACCTATAGAAGTGCATATATGTAAATTTGTGGAGGGCATGCGAATGGGGAGTAATCCAATAACCGGGTGAATTTGGAGGACCAAACTGTAGTATAATACAGAATAGTAGGGGTATAAACAATGAAAACACTAAGAAAATTGTGGCAGTTAACCACGCTACTACTGGCTGCAATGCCAGGAATGGCTCGTGCCACAACGACGAACAGAGATCAGAGACTCAAGCAAAGAAAGCCTGGAGTACCTCTGGCGCTATTACTAAGCGTGCTGGTAGCGCTGCTTGTGACAACACCAGGAGTGTTAGCTGCCAGTGGAGATTTTAGCATCGACTTTGTCGCAGCAGCTCCGGAGTCATACAACCACCTGACCGGCGGCGGTGCCTTTGATGACGGCACCATCGGTGTGGGTAAAGACGTTGTTGAGTCGTTGGAAGGCGGCGATTTCTCATGCGGCGATATCGTGACATACTTAGCCGAAGTTACAGTGGGTGATACCACTCAAGCAGATACTGACGCCCCACAGACCATAGAGCTGAACTTTTCGTTCCTGGCTGACACCACCGGTCAATCCGGTGTGGCCCTCGGCGACATAGTGCTTGTGCAGGTGAACTACGGCACTATTGAGGACCGGATCACTGACGAGAATATCACTGACGACGGCATCAATGATGATGGCGGCAGTACAGCCACACTCACCTATGAGAACCTCACCGAACCGTTATTCCAGGCAGGTTCTGAGCTGCACGGTACTGTTGAGCTTGACGATCTGGAACGAAACGAGGTGGTAGTGGTCCGCATCGATGTGAAGCTGTTCTGCGATCCGGGCAGCGCCCCCACCGGCAATCTGCAAGCGGCACTACCCGCTGCACGGCTGACCTTTATTAATGGTACAGAACCCGTGAATGAAGCCATTTCAGCCGGCCAACAGACCGTCCCCTTCAAACAGATCGGTGACATCTGCTTCCCTGAGCTGGAGATCCAGAAGACCGTGAACACCACCGACGGCACGTGTCCCAGTGTTAAGACGCTCACGATCAACGCAGGTGAAACAGTCAAGTACTGCTACGTGGTGACCAATCCTATTAGCTGCGCGCCTCTGTATAACGTGAAGTTGGTCGACGACAACGGCACACCAGGCAACACAGGCGATGATTTCACGGTCACACTATCGGGGCTGACAGATATTGACAACGACGGCACCGCTGACGACCTGGCTGCAAGCGGTACTGCCACCGGCTGGGCACTGGTCACGTTTCCAGTCACGACCCTGGCAGGGAGTTATCCTAATATCGCAACAGCGACAGGCAATGACTCCATTATCGAACCGACCACACTGTACGATAATGATACCGCTGAGGTGATCATACCACCAAATCCGTTGATTAGCATCCTCAAGACAGGTGCATTCAACGATGAGGATGGTGATGGCTATGCTGATGTTGGTGAGACGATCGCTTACACGTATACGGTGACCAATGACGGGAATGTTGATCTGGCAAACGTGAGTGTCACAGATTCGTTAGGAATAACAGTTACATGTGTAGCTACGACGTTAGCTCCTGGTGAATCTACGACATGTACGGCAAGTTACAC
>DAWR01000218.1:7012-7307 GCA_002506015.1 Candidatus Methanogasteraceae archaeon UBA261
AAGACGAAGCTACCGCAACGGTAATACTGCCTCAGAATCCGTTGATTAGCATCCTCAAGACAGGTGCATTCAACGATGAGGATGGTGATGGCTATGCTGATGTTGGTGAGACGATCGCTTACACGTATACGGTGACCAATGACGGGAATGTTGATCTGGCAAACGTGAGTGTCACAGATTCGTTAGGAATAACAGTTACATGTGTAGCTACGACGTTAGCTCCTGGTGAATTTACGACATGTACGGCAAGTTACACGATCACACAGTCAGATATCAATGCAGGTAAGGTGGACAA
>DAWR01000147.1 GCA_002506015.1 Candidatus Methanogasteraceae archaeon UBA261
ACAGGAGACCTCATCTGGTCAACCGAACTCACCGGGCTGATCTGGGGCTCTGCCGCAATCGATGCTGCGGATAACAGGGTTTATGTTGCAACCGCTCTTGACTGGGGCGCTGATACGGGCAAGCTCTTCGCACTCGAGTTTGATACCGGAAACATCTCGTGGAGCGCCGGGATCAGATACACGAGCGGCACACCAGCGATCTCTGGCGAGTACATCTACATCTCTGCAAGCGGAACTGCGCCTGGTGCCACATATTGCTTCGATAAGACCGGTAGCCTCCAGTGGAACGTCTCCTCGGGAAGCAGGCAGATATCGCCAGCAGTTGCGGACGGCAAACTCTTCACAGGCGATGTCGGGACTGGTGGCATGGCAACAACTGCCGCCGACGGAATCTCGGTATACAATGCCACAACCGGAGCAATGATCTGGCAGTACGAGCATGCAGGCTCATCGCCATCGGTTGCAGAAGACGCCAACGGCAATGGAATTGTTGTGAGCATCGGATCTGATGGCATGGTCTATGCGTTCAGCGAGACTGCAGCGGGTGTGATAGGCGACGTCAACGGTGACGGCACAGTCGATATGGCAGATGCGGCTCTTGCTCTGCAGATGGCGGCAGGCGAGACCTCTGCAAACGAAGAGGCTGATGTGAACAATGACGGATCTGTGACATCGGTTGATGCGCTGATGATTGCGACGACGGTGTAGAGCCGTGCACATGGGTGAACAGGGGGGCATAGTCCCCCGGAACCTCCTGTGGTTGGTGCTCTGTTGAATCAAGCATTGCTGAGGCGATCGATCGCGGTGATGGCGGCTGCGGCTTTTGTGGTGGCGCTTGCGGCTGCGGGTGTGGGGGTGGGTGATTATGGGCGGCCCGCGGAATGGCATTTCGATCGAGGGGTCTGTGTCAGTAGCTTTATGATCACAATCACAAGAATGATTGATACCAGAGTAAATGGAGTATATGTGATATGATGGAAGTAACCTTTTACGACAGGCAATCGGAAACAAAAGATATAATGGATATAATATATATGAAACCGAGACTGATCACGTTCATCTACGGACCGATAAACTCCGGAAAGACCGAACTGATCAACCACCTGATCAAAGAACTGCCCGAGGAGTATACACCATTCTACGTTAATCTGAGAGGGAGGTTCATTACGGACTATGAAGACTTCTTAAACGTCCTATTTGAGATTGATGAGAAGGGCGTGATTGATAACGTTGGTGAGTATGCGCAATCGATGATCAAGGATTTGAAGACACTCAGCGGGATTCCGATACCACTGAACCTGTTTGAACAGATATTCGAGAAGAAAGATAAAAGTAAAGATATGTTCAGATACATCGAACGTTTCTTTGTTGAAATGTCAAAAAAGCGCGTGCCTGTGCTGATCATCGATGAGCTGCAGGTGATCGGGGATCTGAAGATCGATGGACTTTTGATCTACAAACTATTCAATTTCTTTGTGCGGCTTACAAAAGAGTTACATCTGGCGCATGTATTCGTGGTGAGTTCTGATTCGCTCTTTATCGAGCGAGTTTATGCTGAAGCAATGCTGGAAGAGCGATGCAAGTATCTGCTGGTAGACGACTTCGATTACGAAACAACGAGTGCGTTTTTGAATCATTACGGATTTGATATGCACGAGAAGGAGATTGCATGGCATTACGTCGGTGGAAAACCAGTATCGCTTGTTAGACTGATCAATGAAAAAGTGAGTGAGAAGAAGATCGAAGATGTTGCAGGCAGTATGCTTACGCTCAGAACCGGCGAGATAGAAACGATGCTTAAAAGAGTTAACGAGTTGGGTGGCGAAATAATTATAGAAGACATTAAATATCATGTTAGTTATGAGAAATTGGTTGAAGCATTGAAGAGTTTTGCTGCGTGTGATGCGATCGGTATGAATGAAGTGGATGAGATATCAAAGGCGTTTCTGGTCAAGAAGAATGTGTTGTTCGTTGACCCACTCACGAAGCTGATTAAGCCGCAATCACAGCTGAATCTGCTTGCATTGCGTGAGGCGATGGGGACTCGCGTAGAATTGTGATGGCTCTCGGGATGCTGCTCGGGAAAGTGCGTCTCGCGGGCGTGCGGACAATCGTGCGCTTGCGGGCGAGGCAAGCTGTGGGATGGGGCGATCGAGATTGGGTGGCGTGGTTTTTTGTGGATGGTTTGCGAACCCCGGCTCTTTCGGGCGAGAATACGGGCAGGAGCGCATGCGCCGCAGATCGGGTGGATGGCGGCGCGGGCGAGCCCGGGCGCGTCCATTGGGTATGCATAGCGATATCTGGTCCCGGATCCGCAGGGTTGTCAGACGTGACCGTTCGTCCGGGGATCTGTCTGTTGTGTCGATCTGACATCGCGGGGGTACTTGGGTGTGTGGGGGCGTGGCGGAGGGCTCGCCTGATTGTGGGTGATGGTGGCGATTCTGGTGGTCTCGAGCGGGCAGGAGGTTCTGGCGGTTGGTGGCATCTGTGCAGCAGTTGTGCGGAGGGGGTGGCGGGGGGTTACCTTTTTATAGGGGACGATGGAGGTGGTGGGTGGCGTCTCGGAGTTGGTAATCATGAACGGGTACAACCAGACAGGAGGATCGAATGCTTTTTTGAGGGTGTTTAGCTGCGCGGGTGTGATTGCGGCTATGATGCGTGGGGGCGGCGTGAAACGCGCGAGTATGTGCGAGGTTGGGGGATGTGTTTTGAGGTGATTTGATATGAGGCATAAATTTATTCTGATCGGGATTGCGGCTATGATGGTTATGGTAGCAGGCGCGGGATATGTGAGCGCTGCGATTACAGTTAAGGATTTGACGCAGTTAACGACTGATTCTGCAAATGAATACAACCCATCATGGTCGTCTGACGGCGATGATATCATCTTTACAAGGATGAGCAGCCCCAAAGAAATATGTAAGCTGACAATAGACGATCTATCAGAAACACAATTGACAAGTTATTCTTGTAGTCTCCAATGGGGTCTTTTTTCTCCAGATGGCACTCAAATAGCATACACCAAAGATAACTGCAATGGCTGGTATGATGTACATGTAGTGAATTGTGATGGTTCTTCAGACCGATGTTTAACTTGCAGCTATTCTGGTATGAACGATCGTGTTAATTGGTATTCCCGCAGCAATAAAATCATTTATGAAAATGCACCGAATTGTTGCAATAGGTACCCATGGGATATAATCTCAATAAATCCAGATGGGTCAGATAAGACAACACTGGTTTCGGGTGTATTAACGTGTGGTCACTATGCGATGTCGCCAGATGATTTCAAGATTCTCTACAGCGCGGAAACATACAGAGATAGTCATATTTGGATGATGAAGATCAAAGATCTTGACGATGATACAGTAACGGACTTGGGTCGTGGTCTTTTCCCCATTCCGAAACAATCATGGCAGAGCCAGATATTCTCTCCGGATGGCTCAAAGATAGTATATCATTCTGATGAGAACGGAAACTGGGATATATACACCATAAACGCTGGCGGTACTGGAAAAACACAGCTCACCACAGACTCATCAGATGATCGGTCTGCTTACTTCTCACCCGACGGTAGTAAAATCCTATTTGTGTCAGATAGAAGTGGAAATAGCGATATCTGGGTTATGGATGTAGATGGCAGCAATAAGGTACAATTAACCACAGATGCAGCTGTTGATACTGGTCCTACATGGAGTCCTGATGGAAGTAAGATTGTATTTCAGTCCGATAGGTCTGGAAACTATGATATCTGGGTGATGGATGTTTCTGTTGACAGTTCTCAGGAAGTCCAGTTCAAAGGTACTGTGACCAACATTCTCACCTTTTTCTCGGCAACGGTATACACCATCCAGATAGATGATGTTATTTCTGATCCAACGGGCAGTATGAATGAAGGCGATACGGCAAAGGTTAGCTATCCTTATGATTCTTCTGCACAGGTGGATTCTGTTGAGGTTGGCGATAAAGTTGAGGTGCACGGG
>DAWR01000122.1 GCA_002506015.1 Candidatus Methanogasteraceae archaeon UBA261
TCGATGGATCACTAATCTGGTTTCGGAAAACCACGCCACACCATACTTTCTACCCCGCAGCAATGTGACTTTTAAGAGTAAAGGAGCTCTGGGGTGGTATGATATGCTTTATTCACACTGGGAAGATCCTCAGGAGTGGTTAGAAAATTATCATATGCGTTCGATCTCGGAAACGGTCAATTCAATGGTAAAATGCCGGTTTGACGCGCCACTGAGGAAACGACTTGAATCACGGAAAGAGACTGAGACGCGGCTGAAGCTTGTGGGGCACAATATTCGGCGAGTGGGGTACTTGGAGATCCTGGGTGATGTGGTACCACACTGGAGGGGATGTGCATGAATTTTGTCCCAAAGCCCGCCGCACCAAAGATTTTATATCACTGCCCCTTCATATTGAATCTGAATCGCAGCCCGATGATGTAGCGGTCAATCATCTGGGACTCTGGATCCCAGTACCTCGGTTCGAATCCGAGTCGGGCTATTCGATGGAGATCGACAAAACAAAGGAATTGATAGAGAGATATGCGCTCCAGAACGCCGTAAAGTACAAAAAAACGCCCCAGGCTGGTGCGGTACTTGGCAAGGTTCTTGGAGAGAACAGAGAGTTGCGCAAGGATGCAAAAGATGTAGCAACTCTTGTTGGCGAGGTTTTATCCGGATTAGAAGGTGACCCTGAGTCATGGGAGCGGAGACTTGAGGAAATTGCGCCCGAGCTCATCGAGGAGATCCACGAACGCAAGCAGCCCATCACAGGACTCCCTGATCTAAATGTTGAGGACGGTTGCCACGTTGTGCTCCGTTTTGCCCCGAATCCGAACGGTCCGGCTACCATCGGAAGCGTGCGTGGCATCGTTGTGAATTCGGAGTACGCAAAGCGGCACCATGGCGAATTCATACTCCGCTTCGATGACACAGACCCAAGGACGAAGGCGCCGCTCGTGGAGGCTTACGCGTGGTACCTTGATGACTGCGAGTATCTTGATGCTGTTCCGGATAGGGTGGTATATGCGAGCGATTATCTCAATGAGTACTACGAATACGCAAAAAAACTCATCCTGATGGGCGCGGCGTACGTCTGCCTCTGCGAGAGGGACGAATTCAAGCGATACAAGGACGCAAAGGAACCATGCCCGCATCGGAACACTGATGTTGATTCCAACCTCAAATGCTGGGAGCGCATGCTCGGCGGCGGCTACGTAGAGGGCGAGGCTGTGCTGCGCATCAAGACCGACATCAAGCACAAAGACCCTGCACTGCGCGACTGGGCAGCGTTTCGGATCGTTGAGACCCCGCACTCACGCCCCGAGATTGCGGATCGGTTCAGGGTCTGGCCCCTCCTCGACTTCGAGTCTGCGGTCCAGGACCACGTCCTCAAAGTCACCCACATCATACGCGGCAAGGACCTGATGGACAGCGAGCGCAGACAGCGCTACGTTTACGATTATCTGGGCTGGCAGTACCCATTGACCCTGCACTGGGGCAGGATGAAGCTCCACGAGTTCGGGCGGTTCAGCACGAGCGCAATCTCTAATGCGATCCGTTGCGGGGAGTACACTGGATGGGACGACCCGCGAGCGCCGACGCTACGGGCGCTCAGAAAGCGCGGCATCACTGCTGATGCGATCAGGAAGTTCATGATCGATCTCGGAATCAGCGAGACCGATATCAGCCTCAGTCTTGACAATCTCTACGCGATCAACCGCAAGATCGTTGACCCCACAGCAAACCGCTACTTCTTCGTCTGGGAGCCGGTGACAATTGCGATTCAGGGCGCAGTTGCGATGATAGCAACGCCGCTCTGTCACCCGGACCGGAGTGATGTGAGGGAGATTCCTGTCGGGGACACGGTCGCAGTCTGCAGCGCGGATCTCGATGGTGTCGGGGCGGGCGAAAGGCTGCGACTCAAGAACATGTACGATATAGAGATTGTGAAGACAAATCCACTCGTGGCAAAGCACATCGGCGGCAATCGTGGCGAGTGGTGCGCAACCGAGGAGAAGCCGCGGTATCCGATCATCCACTGGGTCGCAGGTGATAACGTCGATGTAGTGGTACATGCACCAGACCAAACGTACGAGGGCGTATGCGAGATAGGCATCCTCTCCGAAGAGGGAAACATCGTTCAATTCGAGCGGTTCGGGTTTGTTCGCATCGATAGCGTCGATTTTGATGGAAAGAAAGCTGTCGCATACTTTGCGCACAGGTGATGGGCTCGCTGATATTCACCCCGGGTGCTCTCATGATCCGGTAAGGGTGGCTGGGTGGCGCGGTAGGATTATGACCAGAAGGAACAGATGAGAGGGCATGAAAAGAATCGAATTTCATGATAGAGAGCGGGAGGCAAAAGAGATCATGGATATTCTTGATTCCGAACCATCCCTGATCACCTTCGTCTACGGTCCGATAAACAGTGGGAAGACCACACTGGTCAACAACCTGATCGACCGGCTGCCGGAGGATTACAAAGTATTTTATATAAATCTCAGAGGAAGATTCATCAGTAATTACGATGATTTTATAAAAGTCCTCTTCGATGTGGAGCATGAAACGAGATACGAACGAATAAAAGAGTTTTTAGGACCGGTAGTACGCGTTCTACCTGAAAGCTATTACGGAATTCCGATACCAAAGGATGTTTTCCTGAAATTGTTCAAGGAAAAAGAGGTGGAAGATGCGTTTGTTTACATAGAAACCGTTGCCAGCGCTTTTTACGAAAGCGGTAGGGTGCCAGTGCTGGTGATTGATGAATTGCAGGTGATCGGGGATATGAAGATCGATGGGCTTTTGACTTACAAATTATTCAATTTCTTTGTGCGGCTTACAAAAGAACTGCATCTGGCACACGTCTTCGTGGTGACCTCTGATTCACTATTCCTTGAGCAAGTTTACAGCGAGGCGATGCTAAAGGGGCGATGCAGATATCTGCTGGTAGATGATTTTGATGCAGTGGAGACCACCGCGTTTCTGAGTAAGTACGGTTTCACTGATGATGAGAAGAGGGTAGCATTAGAACACTGCGGCGGAAAGCCGGTCTGTCTGTTAGAGCTAATCCGTGCCGGCGAAAAGCAGAAGCTTGTGAAGAAGATGCTTGCTACGAGGATAAACCAGTTAAAAGATCTGCTTGACTACCTGGACTACATCAAGCCCAAAATAATGATGGGAGATGCTGAGTACCTGGTTGAGAAGGAGGATGTTGTTGACACACTCAGCAGGTTTACGGATGCGGAAGTAATCGATGACCGCGGACTAAACAGACCTGCAAAGCAGTTTCTGATCAAGGATAACATTCTCTTCCTTGATCCGGACACTGGAATCATCAAACCGCAATCCCGGCTGGACCTGCTTGCGATACGAGAGGTGCTGGAAGATGTGTAGGCTCAGACTGCTGGTGGTGCTGAGTGGGACGTGCAGTCCCTGGCGCAGGCACGCCGATTAGATGATGCGACTGGCGGCAAGAGGGGTGTCGCCCATTTTGCGCTACAAGATGAAGACTCACCGATATCAGACTCCACCAAATGATCTGCGATAGAGATATAAAGGGTGCGAAACAGCAATCAGAGTGATGGGTGTGTAAACCCAATCCGGAAACTATGTAATATGACCAGAAAGACGCTTCTTATAGTGCTTGTGTTAATCGGGCTTGCAGTATCCGGCTGCACCGAGAACAACACACGAACGGCTGACAATAATAGCACAGACGCTCCAGCGAACGTGACCGACAATGCTACCGCGAACGCGTCGGGACAAGATCCTGTGGGGCGGCAGAGTGTCGCAATACCGCTCGAGAAACCGCCGTTCATCGAGGATCAGTAACGCTTAAGTAGGATTGGGTTCACGCTTGTCAATTGTGATATCTTATGGATAAACGACACACTTCAATGATTTTTGTTGCACTTTTTGGCATTGCTTTTTTATTTTCCGGGAGCGCATGCGCCGCAGTGGATTTCCCTGCGGACGAGGCTGGGATATCGGCTTACGTGCAAGCTAAATCGAGCGTTGATCTGAACGATGCGAAGCCTGCTTTTGCGACGATTGAGCGCGAGACTGATGACTACATAATAGGCACGGTTGAGCTGGAGAAGCACACAGAAGAGCAGTATCCACATGTGTATGTCAGCACAGACGGCTGGGTAGTTGCGTACTATCCGAATGACAGACCGGCGAGCTGGATACTGCCATGGGCGGATTATGCCGGCGGTGAGATTTCGTCAACCACACTCAGCAAAGCGGCGGGAATCGTGTGCAGCGAGATAGGAGGGACCACCACAGGTCTGAAGTACTACGATTTCAGGTATGAAGATGCTTCGAAGATGATGATTATCGTGGAGTCTGTGAAAGGTGGGGAGAACTTCTTCAAAGTGACGATACCAACGGGTTTTGCGACGTACGCGGCG
Source organism: Candidatus Methanogasteraceae archaeon UBA261 (assembly GCA_002506015.1). GTDB lineage: Archaea > Halobacteriota > Methanosarcinia > Methanosarcinales > Methanogasteraceae > Methanogaster_C. The sequence goes on from DAWR01000122.1 coordinate 4,395, forward strand.
GATTGGTCGCATTACAATGACGATCATGGCCACGACTCTCATGACCATAGCAACGTATATCTCAACGACGTGAAATGCAGTGGTATAGACGGTGGCGACCGCGCAAATTACGGTTCCTTTTCAGGACAGTTCGAGAATGGGCTAGAACACACTGTCAAGGTAGCCGCTTCCTCAGCTGCTACTGGTCGCATCGGTCTGGTGTTGGAGTATGCAGACTAAACTCCTGTTGCTACCAGCCATCCTTCTGGCATTGGTATGCACGCCCATCGCGTTCGCCGACGAGATCGTGGTTGTGGATGCCGATAACGTCTGGGATCTCACGCTGGATGATGCCGCCGACGTGAGTCACCTTGATGGTGAGCCCGGCGTGATGGTTGTCAGATACGCCGACATCATCGCCTACAAGTCGCTTGAGAATGCCACGGAAGTGGACAGGCTCGTCGGCGAGCCAGATGTGATCGTGGTCAAATACGCGGACAGCCATAGGGAGATGGAATTTGTGAAAGGGATATACTTTCTCAATCTGACCATTGACTCCCCTGAGAACGGTGTCTTCATCCCAACGCCGACTGCTGTTGTGCGTGGGACTGCCTCCGCCCCGAATGGCATCGTGGATGTCACGGTGAATGGGGAACTCGCAACCGGAACAGAGGACTGGATCATCGCAATCCCGCTCAACGAGGGCGAGAACATGATCCGGGCGAAGGTTACTGACACCACGGGCTACTCCGTAACGAGAACGATTCGAGTGATCCACTATGATGCCGGATGCAATTACAACGACACTGATTATGATGGTGTGATCGATCTCCTGGATCAGGAGGATGGTACGGCGCCGGATTCGTGGGTGGATCGGTTCGGGCGAGCTGTTATGCGTGGCGATGTCGATTGTGACGGGAAGCTCACTTCTGCTGACGCGCTGATGATCCTCAAGGCTGCGGCTGGCGCAATCGATCTGTAGATGGAACGAAAACGGGCGAGTTGTTGTGCGCGATCATGCGGATCGCGCCCAAGCCCGCCGATTACGACGCCGAAATCAGCAAGATGGCGTAAGAATCGACAGCCGATGTAAGAAGGTGGGATATCCACAGTGGATATGAATCTAATCTTTATCGTGGATGTAAAAACAACGGTGATCACGTCTGCTTGCCCCCAGTGTTCACGTGCTCACAAGCTCCATTTGGAGACCTGAAATGGTGATAAAACATGAAATCAAACAAACAACAGAAAAAAAGACTCGATCGAACGATTGCACTGATCGTGCTTGTGGCTGCGATGTCCATCGTGCCAGCAAGCGCGGAGACGCTTGAGATCCGTGGCGAGGTTGTGGAACTGACGACTACACAATCCACCGCGATAACATGGTATGCATACAACTTCGATGTATTCTGGTGCGATCTGGATGACAATCTCATAACCGAGAAGCTAACCATCGCGGCGGGCACACTGATCGGACCAAATACCGACCGAACCATCGATAAGAATTGCCTGAGTTATCAGACCAGTCCTGCTTACCAGCAGTATGAACTTCATGAAAACGAGGGATTGACCGTCAACGGAGATGCGGGACACTATCTCTTGCCCCTGTGAAACCCCTGCACTCTGCGATAGTTGTACACTATCGCTCAGCAAGAATGGCGTGGAACTTGATGAGCAGATCATTTATCTTAACACCAGCGATAAACAAGATCAAGTATACACTTATGCCCCTGACATAGGTGGCGAAGAGCGCGTTCCTGTGTTCTCATGCTATGTTGATGCAGTGTTCAATGGCACCGATACCGATGTCGTGCAATTGATGTACGTCTTTCTGATCGACAGTGGTGTGCTGGAGATCAATGCCGATGAGACATACGGCGCCATGGAAGTGATGACTGCGAGTTCTTCTCAAATTCTCCTCGAAAATAACGAGGACGCAATCGATCTTGATGAGGGTTCCACTGAACAAATCATGGGCAACATACACTTCAAGACCGCAGACGATGATCGTGCGATCAGGTTCTATCCAATGGTTGAGTACAGTAAACCGGGCACGTATGAAATTCGCGGTAACGTCGTGGATCTTATGGGTGGTGCGCAGTCTGTGGATCTGGTGTGGGATGCCACCGATCTTGCAGGCTTCTGGTACGGTCTGGACGACGGTCTGAAAACCGAGCAACTCAAACTCCTGGCTGGCACGATAAACAACGTAGCTGGCGATCGGACAATCGATGAGAACACGTTGGTTTACACCACGTCACCAGTCTATCACCAGTACGAACTCAATGAGAACGAGGGTCTGGTCGTTGATAGCGATAACCCGGGCGGGGATACCGGATACCATCTCGAAGGCTTTATGGGTGAGAAGTACGTGGCGATGAATGGTATGGCAGATAAACTCTGTAGACTTCTGGTCGAGTTTGAGGATTATGACACGAAGACACTGGCAACAGGAGAAGCATGGGATCTCGGCGGCGGGTTCTGTCTTATTGTACAGCAGATCAATCTCAACGGTGACGAGGCATGGCTCTCGTTGGAGAAGGACGGCAGGGAACTCGGCAATGGATTTGTGTCAACTAATGCTACCCGGAAGGATCGTGTGTACACATGCACATTGAACATCGGAGAGGAGAAATGGATCCCGGTCTTTTCGTGCTATGCAGCGGCTATATTCAGGGGAACAGACACTAACGTGGTGCAGGTTAAGTACGTCTTCCTTATTGATGACGACGTGATGGAGATCGAGACTCATGACGCGTATGGTGTGATGGAAGTGATGATAGCGAATGCCACTCATGTCCGTCTCGAAAACGAAGACCCAATCCATCTTGAGGAGGGTTGCCAGGAGGGCATCATGCGCAACATATACTTCATGACCGCAGACGATCCTTATGCCATCCGATTCTGCCCCCTTGCCAAACGCACAATCGATGATGAGGAACCCACGCCACCACCGAAAACCATCCTGGCAATAGACTCTGACGGCGACGGCGTACCTGGTGCGTGGGATGATGGATCCAAAACCCCCGAGGGCTACTGGGTGAACTCGCGGGGCATCGGCGGATGTGGGGGGCATGAATGGAGACCATATACTCACATCTGCTGACGCTCTCATGATCCTGCAAGCTTGTAAGCCTGCTCGATAGAATTATGACCGAGCGGACGCGAAGATACGAGCATGAGAAGAATCGAATTCCACGACCAAGAACAGGAGACAGAAGAGATCAGGGATATTCTGGACGCAGAACCCTCCCTGATCACGTTTGTATATGGAACCGATAAACTCCGGAAAAACCGCACTGATCAATCATCTGGTGGACCAGTTGCCAGACGAGTATAAGACATGTTATATAAACCTGAGGGGCAGATTCATCAGCAATTACGATAATTTCATAAAAGTTCTCTTCGATGTGGAACATGTTGCAAGATATGAACGAATAAAAGAGTTTTTAAAGCCGATAGCTGCTGTTCTGCCTGAAAGCTACAATGGAATTCCAATACCAAAGGATACATTCTTGAAGTTATTTAAGGAAAAGGAGACGGAGGATGCGTTTGTTTACATAGAGACCGTTCTCAGAGTCCGTATCATTTTCTCCATCTGATCCCGTATTTTGTACGACCCCACAGCTTCCATCTCGCTGAGGTCAAATTTGGTATCACGAATACCTGATAGCCGTCGTACGTTTTCACGTCCTCAAATCCCTTTTTTCGCTTTATCACAAGATTTAAGCTCCCTTCTTCGCCAACCGTTTCGAGATATCTCGTAACTCTATGATTTTTAATTACAAACCCTATCCACTCATCCCTTTCCTTTTCGGAGCTAATTTTACCATTTTTAATTGATGCCTGTATTTTTTTAAGTTTTTTCTCGACTTTTCCAACTCTCGCCTATCGTTCGTTCCGGTTCGTCTCTGCAACGGACGCATTCCACACCACCACATATTTTCGCCTGCCCCTGATGGCAGAAAAAGCGACCTGATCAGCTCCCACACTCGCCCAATCGCTTCGAGGAGTCCCGATTTCATCCAGAAGACCTGTCGCCGTGACCCCTGCTCGAAGCGCACGAGATACCGTTCTTTAGCCCCGTCCGTATGGTCAAGATTTGCTCATGTAGCCATGCCCCGGTCCACAGCTCTGGGTGCATCGAGACCAAATTCGCTCTTCAAGGATCTGTCTTCAAAAACATCCTACCAACGGTCAGGATCGTAAACCGTCGTGGTCACAATTCTACTGCACCGCCCGCAGCCTGCAGTATCATCAGCGCATCGAGCGAGTTGACCTGCCCATCGCCGCTCACATCCGCGAGCGCATTGAACGGGTGGCTTCCGGCTGCGATTGCAAGCGCAATCACCGCGTCCGCAGCCGTGGTCTCGCCGTCCCCATTGAGATCGCCCTTCGGCGGCAGCGCAGCATTATCCACCCGAACAACAATCGTATCCGTGCCCTCGTTTCCTGCCCGATCGACAGCCGTTGCCCTGATGAAGTAATACCCATCAGCGGTTTCGGTTGTGTCCCATGTTGCAGCCCAGCCTCCGGCGGGATCTGTCACATTCGCTATCTCCACCCATACAGAACTCTCATACGACCCCTTCTCTGATACCGTAACCATCATCGAGGGATATCGCCAGCGACTCACGACATCAGGACGGTAGAGCGTGCCATTGTCATACATACTCACATTGCTCACATTCCCAAACGTCGGGCACATAATAGCCACTTCATGGCTGCCATCAGATCTTCTTGTATTATTGACCGATCTGCCAACGACCCAGTGACCGGTGGTATTATTATTGTAGTTCCACTCGTAGCCCCATAACACGTCCTCTCTGTTTGCCTCAAGTTCATCTCTGTATCGTGCAAAGGTCAGTCTGCTCTTGTTCGTCTCGACACCAACCCTGAGACCGTTCGGATTGTTGCACCCGCATCCACGCTCATTCAGGTAATCCTCGATTCCTTTCTTGAAATTGGAATCAGTGGTGCCATTCTCATCGGTTCTCATCAATTTCGCCAATCCGTTGACCAGTTGAGACTGGTTGATCGTTCCGTTTCCTGTGATATCCGGATATCCGTGCGTAGCCCAGTATTTGAGGCAGCTTGCTGCTGATGTTGGTCCACAGCACGCCTCACTCAGATTCCTGCCGTCGATGTTTCGGCAGTAATGGAACTGGATCTTCTCCTCAATATCTTTCTCGTAGTACTGCGTCTTGTTTGAGTATTCCCACAGAACCCGGCTGATATCCTCGTCATCAGAGTATGTACTCAGTTGTACGGAACCACAAACCACATCCTCGTCCGGAGGCGTGCGTATCTCTGGTAGGGGCGGTGTCGGGTCCAGATAAACGGATATCTGCGTAGCCCCTATCCCTTCCAAACCGTACATCTCCACTCTGATGTGATACAGCCCTTCTTCCATATCTGAAGTGTCCCAGTAGACACTCCATCCGTCCCCCCAGTCCGATGCCCGGGCAAGCTCTCCTCCGATTGTTGGCTCGCTCCCATCATAATCGACACCCACGTACGTCCAGTTCACGCCGTCTGTTGAATACGAGAATCTGGCATAGCTCACCCCCCTCCCGCTCGCTTCTCCTGCCCAGAGCGTGACGTTGCCGTAGACGAGAGAGTCATTGGAGGGCACAACAAAGAACGGCTCGAGCGATTGCTCTGTTAAAAAGAATATCTCGCTGTTTATTCCCTCTGTTGTGTTCACTTCCTCAATATTTCCGAGGTTGTCCAGACTGCAGTATCCGAGAATGTGAATGCCGTCGCCTTCCAGGATAAATGGCTCTAAATATTCGTGTGGTGTCCAGTATCCAGTGCCCTCGTAGTAGTCCAGATATCTCGTGGAAGCCACACCCGACCCGCACATAACTTCGCTATCGTTTGAGCACTTCTTCAAACAGAACTCCTCCAAAAGCAGATCATCGACTACAAAAGAGGAGGGGGGACCTGCACTTTTATTATGTCCATAACACCCACTCTTCTCATTGTAATCGTAATTTCCACCTCCAAAAGCAGCGGTAATTATAAGACCCCGGCAAGTGAGCTCGAACGTCGGAACAACAGGTATGCGTTTCCCACCGACGTATTCGGATATCGTAACGCTCACCTTCTTTGGACGCCTGAGAAAATTAGAACAGAACTTCCGGGATTTACCTGAATTGATGGTATGGCTGGAGCTCCCTGCACTATTTTTTTCCTTGTACGTTATCTTGACATGATATCTCTTCTTGGTGTTGTTGTTCCTCAGAGTGATGGTCTTTATCCTGCAACAATCGTCAGACGCATTCAAAGCAATGAGTGTCTCGTTCGTGATCACCGTAACCAGCCTCTCCTCTCCGAAGACTGTGGCATTCATAGCATAACCCGGATCTCCAACCGTCGTTAGCGTAACCGGTGCTTCGTTGTCCACGATATGAGTTTGGCTCTGCACATCTTCCGTGTTATTGAGCAGATCGGTTGAGTAGTACTCGATATGATGTATACACGTCCCGGGAAGCGTGAAACTTACGGAACAGTCCGCATCGGTGGAACTCCGGGACATGGTTCCGGCAGTCCCAATAGTCCCGGTAACCACTACCGGCACACAGTGCTGCCTCGTCCATTCATTCCATGTTCCATTGTTCCATATCCGGTAATAGATCGAATCAACGCCGATTCCGAAACCGTCGTCTGCGCTCAACGTAATCTTGGTGTCCGGGGTCAGATAATACCCTTCGTCGTATTTCGGCGCACCTATCGTCTTGGTTGTGCAGGGGGCACTATTATCCACGGTTATCCAGGTTATGTCTGATGCAGAATTACCTGCTCTGTTGATTGCTGTAGACTTCAGCAGGTAACTTCCATCCGCAACGTTCGTTGTATCCCACTCGGAGACAAAGACCGGAAACGGGATTGTAACGATTCCGACGGGCGATTCGGAGTAGCCGACCGGTCTCCAGTCGCAAGGGGTGGTCCGGTTCTCTTTCAGCGCATCCGATAACTCTTCATAGCTTGTTTTTGGAGAGACTACGATCATCCCACTAATATTTTGATCGTTCTCTGAAAGTTCATCGTAATATTCTTCGAGTCCGGTTATAGTTCCATCCCGGTCCATCTCCACCTCCCTGTAGCCGGTATCGTCGTTATGATCCATAAAATCAATCAGCGATATCGGTTCCCGGATGCACCCGTCCGAATTGCAGAGCAGTATGAACGATGGTCGAAAACTGTTCGCTGTGACTGCGTGCCCCCAGTAACCATCATTCTTCTTCGTTCCTTGCAGAAGGAGCAGGATATCTTCGTGCGGAAGCATCGTCCTGTAGAATTGTACCCAATCCGTATTTGCAGGCAGCATATCATACGTAGCCGTTTTCTTCCTGCCAAAAGCCTTGACAACGAAATCCCCCTTCATGCCTGCATCTTTTCGCTCTTTTATATATTTCTTCAATCCGGAAACCGCCTCAACGTCTGATGTAAGATGCGTCCCTATACTACCAGCCGGGTCTCTGTTATCCGTTTTGAATATCTCGTTCAACTTTTCCGTAATCTTCTCAGGCTCTTCCAGCCCTTCGGGAACTAAGTCGTCGAATGGTTTTTCACCCGCTTCATTCGTGTAGTTGTCCAGCCACAGAAGAGATGCGGCAGCGGATGCCGGCAAACAACCATATCCCTGCGGGGTGTGTGGAACATCCTTCTCTATCCCTGACGACGCATTCACCTCGAATACGGAGAATACCATGCCGTCGATACCCGGATCCCAGCCACCAGCACTGATTACTGTGGTGCCGCTCACCATCTGGTCGAATGCAGGCTGGAGAATCGTTTGCGTGGGTGGCATCGGGTCTATATAAGCCATGATCTGGCTTTGCCCGGGTTGTCCCAGAAGGTCAGTCATGGTCGCCCTGATGCAATACCAGCCTTCAGCCAGACTGGTTGTGTCCCAGATCGTGCCCCAACCATCCCTGCTTGCGTCATAACTTTCACAAGGATACGTATTTGCATCGCCGTCGTAATCCCGCGATATGTGATGCCACGTCGCCCCTCCGTCCGAGGAATACTCAAAACAGGTGGATGCTATATCGTTCGCATCCCAAACCTCCACAGCCCCGATACTAGTGGCACCAGAGATCCACGACCCATTGTCCGGATTGTAGATCTCCGGTTCCGGAGAGGGGTCGCCCAGATACGCCAATCCCGCCTCCGGGGCTAAATCGCCAATAGTTGCGCCATTGAACGTCTCTGTCTTCACCTTCCATGGTATGATACCACCCAGTTCCCCAAGCTCGGTGAGTGGTATTGAGATGTGAACGACGAGTACGGAGGAAGTCAATCCCCATGTTGCATCCGTGGGTCTTACGTTCCACCAGCCCTCTGGCTCGTAAGTTGCTCTCTCGATCTTCCAGCTTCCTGTCGATGAATCGTAAATCACCGTGTACATCGTGTCCACATCCGGATTGGGGTGATTGAGACAGTTATCCGACGGATCGTTGTTTTCATCCAGTAAGATTGTCCAGAAGACCGTGTCGCTAAGTTGTGGTATGCTGCTGTTTGCGGTGATACGAAAGTTCAGCGAATCCGCGGTCTTCTCAGCCTCACAAGCGATGATATCCACGTAGCCGATGTATTTCTCAGGAGGCACTGGAAGCATGCTGTAAATGTAAACCAGGTCGTTTTCGGGGTCGGTGAACGAAGATGGAGGGGCATCATCCGCTGCGCTGATAAGAGAACTGGTAGCCAGAATAGTCATGCATGTCAGTATACAGATTATCGCTCTCATTGTACCACCTCCGGCGATTCCACGGAATCACCGCGCCTTACGCGGCAATCATACGTACCTCATCGTATTAAATGTTTCGTAAGCGTCTACTGTGGGCGGTTTTCCGGTGTCTGCTGATGGCTTCGTTCAAATCTATCATCCTTCGTCATATATCAGTTACCACATCGTCTTCAGGGTCATTGAATAAATCCATAGCCCCTGCAATCTTTTCCGGCGGTCCGACGACAACAAGCAGATCGCCGGCACAGAGGTGCGTGCCCCCGTCCGGATTGGAGCGCATCTGCGAGTTCCGGCGTACTGCAAGCAAGGTGATGCCGTACTTCCTCCGAAGCCCGATCTGATCCAGCGTCTTTCCAACCACGGGCGCTTGCTTGAAAACCCGCAGCGTGACGATCTCGACGTCGGGAAGATGACGGTTTAGTCCCGGAAAAGATGCCGGCTCTTTTGAAAGGCTTCGAAACATCTCGTAACCATCTGACCGCACAACAGCTATGAAGCTCTCGATCTCATCTCTGGGTATGAGGTATTTCACCAGAACCCGGGTAAATATCTCTACAGAGGTCTCAAACTCCTCCGGAATGACGTCGTCAGCACCTAATTCATACAGGGGCTTCATTTCCTGAAGATAGCGCGTTCTCACAATGATGTGAATCTTTGAGTTGAGTCTCCGGGATATTGCGGTGATTCTGCGGGTTGCAGCTGGGTCGGAGATGGCTATCACCACAATTCTTGCATCTTTGACGTCTGCATGTTGGAATACCGCCTCATGGGTTGCATCACCATAATAAATCGGCTCGCCCTTTGCCCGTTCAGCCACCACCATCTCAGGGTCCATTTCAAGGATCGTGTAGGGGATGCCTGATATTCTGGCGGCTCGCGCCACATTCCTGCCGTTTACCCCAAAGCCGATGATGATTAAGTGATCCTGTTTGTGAACATGGTCTACCTTATGCACGGGATGCCAGCCTGATTTTAATATTCCTGGCAGTGGCAACTGCAGTGCGCCGTCTGCTATGCGAGGTGCCAGCGCTATGATAAACGGGGTCACAGCCATTGTCAGGACAGAGACTGTCAGGAAAAACTGGTATGTATACCCGGCAAGCAAACCATGTTCAACGCCGGTCCTTGAGAGGATGAAAGAAAATTCACCGACCTGACTGAGTGCAAGCCCGACCAGGATCGCAGTGCGGAGTGGGAATCCAAGTAAAAAAGCTACGAAACAAGCGATGATTGCCTTTAGTGCCAGAAAGCAGAGGGCAATCAGTAAAATGAGTCCGGGCTGCTGAAAAAGAAAATCGAGATCTAAGAGCATCCCGATCGATACGAAAAAGAAGCTCATAAAGACATCGCGAAAGGGCAAAACATTGCCGAGCGCATGATGGCTGTATTCTGATTGGGAGATGACCAAGCCTGCCAGAAATGCACCCAGTGCGAGGGAGAGTCCCAGACTGGATGTCAGCCACACAACTGCGAGACAGATCATAAAAATGCTCAGCAGGAACAGTTCCCGGCTCCGCGTCCTGGTGATCTGATACAACGCCTGCGGCACGATCCATTTGGCACCAACTGCCACCAGCAGGATGATTCCGGTTCCTTTTGCCACAAGGATTGCGAGGGACTCGCCCAGATTACCGGTTGCTCCAGCCAGTATGGGTGTAAATAGCATCATCGGAACGATTATCACGTCCTGGAAGAGCAGGATAGCGAGAGTCGCCTGTCCGTGGGGGCTGTCAATCTCAGCCCTTTCCTGAATGAGTTTGAGAACGATTGCCGTGCTGCTGAGTGCTATAAGAAATCCCATGAAGATCGATTCACCGAAGGCAAGACCGGTTTGCATGGCTATTACAAAAACAACCGCAATAGTCATCAGCACCTGAAGCGAGCCACCAAGAAGGATCGATCTCTTGATCTGTGACATGCGTTTTAATGAGAACTCGAGTCCGATCGCGAAGAGCAGAAGTACAACCCCGATCTCAGCTAAAATTTCGACTTGATGAACCTCTCTTATAAGTCCCAGTCCGTGAGGTCCCGCCAGTATCCCTGTCAGGAGAAATCCCACGATCGCTGGTACCCGGATCAGATGGAATATGAAGAGTACGGCGATGGATAATCCGAATATGATGACAATGTCATTAAGTAACGGTATTTCCATATACTAACATGCTCCTGATTCCATATTGAATATACCCTGGCAACAGACGATTAAAACCGACTGGTAGTGGGGGTGTCTAACTTCTGCATAGATCAAATCACTTTCAACATATCATGGCATCTTGATATCGTTTGTTCAACCCAGCCACTGCCGCAATCCTGATCATGGTATAAAAGACTCCATGCGCGATCCCGCGCAGTTCCGGCTTCACAAAATCAGATGCATAAGCGCGCTGCGTACCGTCGACAATCGCCCTGAACCAACTAAAACAAGGATATGCCCCCGGAAAACCTCACACCAGCCCATAAAACCTCTTGTAATTCGCTATCGCAACTCTCCCCTGTTCAGGATACTGCTCCAGCAGAAAGTCCACAAAGTAACCAACAGACACGCAATCCTTCACGAAATCGAGAAGTCTCGTAATCGTCCTATGCGATCTGCCATTCTCATCCGGAATCTCAAACGATACACAGAAATTGTGCACTGAGAAACACTTTCTCCGCAAAATCGGCGAGATCGATCCGATCAGAACTCCGTCTTCGAGTTCAACGTATGCGGGAACGCCTTTCTTGTCTATCCGCCGGGAATCGGTCAATCCATCAAAATCGCTGTACGAATGAAGCTCGAGATAGATCGCGGGTCTTGTCTCCTCGATTGCCGCGATCAGATCCCTGCCATAGCCCGTGTAATACCGCTCATCGAGTGTGCTGACATAAGCCAGATCAGTCAGTTTCGGTATGACTACAAGCGTCCCTGCGCCGGGAGCGTCCAGTGATTCGAGCAATCCCGACGTGTGCCTCCATTCGTCGCCGTGCAACCCTCCTACAAACAACCGCTTCGGGTCACCGCTGCCGAGTGTGATTCTCCGCACCATACATCCTCTTTACAGCGTTCGCATAGATATGTGCCTGCCTCGTCGGCTCAGGGAGTTTGTAGCCGCGCAGGCAGTGCCGCACGATCTCAATTGCGGTCGTGACCGAGACCCGGTGTCCCGGTGCCACGATTATCGGGTTGCAACCCTCTCTTGATTTAAGCACCCACCCGACGTCCCTATTTGCGTATACGAGCGGACGAGAGTCCCCAACATTCGCTGGCGCCGGATGCCTGGATGTGCCGCAAAGAATGCTCTTTGTTACGCCGATTGTGGGAATATCAAGTAGAACGCCGATATGGGTCGCAAGTCCTGCGAATCGTGGATGATTGATCCCGCACCGATCAAGCATCAGGAGATCAGGTCTTTCATCCGGGGGCCGCCTCTTGTATGCTGAGATAATCGCTTTTCCTTCCCTGAATGCAAGAAACGTCGGAATGTACGGGGAACCTTCGGTTTCAATGGCATGAGCACGTTCTTTCACTTCCAGTGTCCTGTAATCAAGCGTTATGATGCCGGATATGATCTTATTGCAAACGAACGCCTGACTGATGCCCGCTATCGTTTTTATTCCATTTAGCTCACCAAACCGATCCTTTACGCACGCGTGTGCTGCAACGATCCGCTGTACATCGAGCAGTGCTGCGCGGTCGTGAGTGATGGGGAGTAAATCGGGCATCGCGGGAATATCTGAGCGGTTTGGAACTGTCTTGGCTACCATACTACGCAACTCCAGTCAGCCATCGTTCCCTGCACAGCTGCATCCGTCTGCCACAGAATCAATCTCAGCAGATCGCATCACCGGTTTGGCAATGGGAAGCATGGTTACATGTATCGCATTCATCACATCATCACATCGCGTCGCATCATCGTATCTTTTGCATGTATTTGTTTCGGAGGTGGCGTCCCGATATCGTGCAGATATGTCGCTGGTATTCGCACCGACAGCATGATTAGTGATGTTGATCAATTATGGGTGGCATAGCTGCCACTGGCAACACCGTGCACGACGTATCGCCGTTGACCCGGTCCGGACGAAGTTGTCCGGGCAGTAGGGTATGGCGTACGCGTAAATACAGTGTGCCACTGACTTTCGAGTTACGGAGGAAACAGATATGAACATAAGGATCCGGACCGGCTTAACAATCATCTTTGCGATCGTATTGGCTGTGTTTTTTGCCGGCTGTGTAGACGAGGGGGAGGCGCCTGCGAATGTTGAAGCGACTACCCAGACACCAGAGTTTACACCAGAAGAAGAATCCGCAACTGTACCGGTGCCCGAACCGATGGTAGAAGATAAACCTGTAGCTGATCTGAATATGGAATTGGGGAGGGCAGCAAAGACATCAAAGATATCAGTCAAGGTAATATCAACCACGAAAACAGACCATTACGACTATTATTCAGATACTCTGAAACAGACAACAACAGAAGAGGCGAGCCTGGGAAAGGTCTTTGTTATTGCAGAGGTGCTGATAAAGAAAGTCGGGGGCGATGAGGTATATGCAGGATCGAGCAAGTTCAGTATGATTGATTCCGAAGGTGTCAGATATGATCCCGAACCATCCGATCAGGGCGACGATAAGCTCGTAGAGTTCGAAGAGACGCACCTGAACCAGAG
>DAWR01000123.1:0-2416 GCA_002506015.1 Candidatus Methanogasteraceae archaeon UBA261
GCATGTTGCCTCCTCTGTTTTCAATGTCTGTATCTGATATCCAAGGGGTTCTAGTATTCTTGCCATATTATCTACGTCAAGTTCGCAACCCCAGCAGCCATCCGTACCATCCCACCCATCATAACAAGCAGGATCTACACTTTTCAGTCCAACCAGTACAGCAGATGCTTTAGCCATTAGTAATCCCTCCTGTATTCTTGTGCACTACCAAAGTCAATTATGTCGCCGTATAGGTCTACCCTATCGTCTATAGCCAGTCTACGCTTGGCTATCTCAACTACTCTGTTTATTCTCATTTCAGCCATGTTATTCCTCCTCCTTTTTGGGAAGTCACTAAACCCCGGACTTAAGTCCAAGGCATGCGCATAGCGTTTTTACATTCTCATGATTAAGTGCGCATCTCTCCACAACATTCCTTCCATGACAAACCGAGCCATGTAAGCAGGATGGCGCACAGAGTCCAATACTCGCAACCATTCTTTAAGATGTGGAAACGCCTTGCGCAGTTCTCTACTACTCCTCTCTTCTATTCTCTTGGCTACATAGCTCACGGAATACTTCGGAGGGTACTTCACAAAAAAGTGAACGTGATCCAGGTTCACCGCCATATCGATGGTACGGTCAGTCAGAAATGAAACCGTGTGTCGATCATGGCGGAGTGCCCTTCCCTCCATGCGCACAGCCTTTAAACTCGCCCCTCATAAAGCTTACGTAGTATATTAGCAGAAATTATATACAAACAGTACATCCCCGCCCAGCCACCAAGCCACCCGGTCATTCATCTACTGCGCAGATGACAACCCATTTAAGCGAGTCCCGCCCACGCTACCACATGGGCAACACCGGGAGACAGAGCCCGATTCCGGAACTGGTCGTAGGAGTGCGGAATCTCGCCCTCCTCTCGGCATGCAGAGACAACGCCGACGCAGTCTATTTTTCGCTGGACAGGTTCAGCCTCAGGGCACGGGCGCAGGAGATTACCATGGACTGCCTCGGTGCTTTTGTAGAGACGGTTGCGGGTTACGGGCTGCGATCGTACATGGCTGTTAATACAGTGATCTACCCTGATGATCTGCCAGAACTGGACTGTGTTCTCGAGGCAGCCGGCAACGCGGGCGTAGATGCAATAATCGCGTATGACCCTGCTGTGATATGTGCGGCTCTGGACCGCGGTCTTCGGGTGCACATATCCACGCAGGCGAATGTATCCAATGCAAGAGCGGCTGAATTTTATGAAACACTTGGTGCAAGCCGCGTGGTACTCTCACGGGAGCTCAGCATGCGCCAGATAATAGAGATTGGGCAGCAGACCAGTATCGAGCTTGAAGTCTTTGTGCACGGCGCAATGTGTCAGGCAGTATCCGGTCGCTGCTACCTTTCAGCCTATCTGCTCGGAAGGTCTGCCAACTGCGGCGACTGCGCTCAGCCGTGCCGGTGGCAGTGGACGCTGCATGATGATCGTGGGGCAGAGGTAGAACTGGGCGGCAAATATCTGCTCAGCGCAAGAGACCTCTGCATGATTGAACACCTGCCAGAACTGATGGATACGGGCGTCTGTGCCTTCAAAGTGGAAGGCAGGTTGCGGAATGCCAGTTACACTGCTACTGTTTCCGGATGCTACCGCGAGGCGATGGATGCATGTCGGGATGGTCTGTACACGCACGAGCAGGCACAGGAATTGAAAAAGCGTCTGGAACGGGAGTACAACAGGGGATTCTCAACAGGCTTCTATTTTGGGGTGCCTGGTCCTGATGGCATGGGTTATGAGCGCGATATGAACGCTTCACCGGTGCGGAGGCAGGCGGTTGGCGTGGTTCTGAACTATTACCCGAAAAGGTGCGCTGCTGCTGTGCGGCTGCTTGAACAGGGTCTGACTGTGGGAGACCGGATCATAATTGAGGGCGCAACCACATACCTTGAACAGGAGGTTAAATCGCTGATTATGGCTGGAGAATCTATTTCAGCGGCAGAGCGCGGGCAGGAGGTGGGGTTGGGCGTTCCGGACCGCGTCAGGGAGAACGACCGGATCTTCAAGCTGAAACGGCTGTCCGCCCTTAACGTATAAGCCAACGAGCCACCAGAATCGTTGCCCCGATTCAGCACACCGATATTCGTTCCCGATTTTCGAATCCACCTTTTGTCATATATCCTGTGCTCACGATCTCGCTGGCACCAACCCCAACCTCGACCTCAGCAGCAGCGCGGCTGCGACGAACGAGAGAACGAACCCATAAATAAACGTCACCTCAGGACTGATCGTGTCCCAGAGCAGACCGGAGATTACACCGGCAGGCAAGGCTGCCAGACCGGTTGCGGTGTGAAACGCACCGAGAGATGTGGCTTTCAGGTCAGGCGGCGACAGATCGACGACGAACGCCCTCTGGACGCCATCGATCATCGCATAGAATACGCCGTA
>DAWR01000123.1:2443-21123 GCA_002506015.1 Candidatus Methanogasteraceae archaeon UBA261
ATCCCGAATAGCGCATAGCCGATCACGATTACCGGCTTTCTGCCGATTTTGTCAGAGAGTGCGCCAGCGGGAATCGTGAAGATTGTGTAGGTTATATAAAGCAAGATGTACAGCAACATCGCTGTGCGGTCGTTCAGACCGATATCGAGCGCGCGTATCATCAGGAACGCATAACCAAAGTTCCCGAGTGTAAAGACCGTTGCTACAGCGATGAAGTATTTTAGCTGCGGCGTAAGAGCTCTGAAACTGACTCGCATCGACTTCGCAGCAGTGGGAACAGCGTTTCTCGTCGCTTTCCTCTTTTCTTTCACAAACACGATCAAAAAAACCGCAATCAGTGATGGTATGCCCGCCAGCAGGAAGGTATCTCGATAACCCAGCGAAATGAGCAGGATTACGCCAAGAACCGCACCGAAAACCGAGCCAGTACCATCCATAGCCCGGTGGATGCCGTACGCCTTTCCCCTGACATCATCAGTGCACGACTCGGCGATGATCGCGTCCCTGGGCGCATTTCTGATGCCTTTACCCACCCTCTCAAGGATCCTGATCGCAAAGACGCTCTGCCATGCGTATGCGAAAGCAAAGAGCGGTTTTGCGAGCGAAGAGAGCCCATAACCGAAGAGGACAAAGGGTTTTCTTTTCTCGATTCGGTCAGACCAGTAACCGGAGAAGACCTTTAGCAAACTGGCAAGGGTTTCTGCAGAACCTTCGATCAGACCGACAATCGTCGCACTGGATCCCAGAGCGGTTGTCAGAAAGAGCGGGATCAATGGAAAGACCATCTGGCTGCTCAGATCAGTAAAGAGGCTGACCAGACCGAGAATGACCACGTTGGCGCCAACGCCCTTCATCAAACCGGTTTTAAAATTCTTGATTCTGCCCATGTTACACCATAATCTCATCTACAAGTTCTCTTATCTTCTTCTTCGCTTCCTCAAGAGCAGTAATGCCCTTTTCTGTTATTCTGTAGTACTTTCTCACCTTCCCATCGGCGACTTCATCCCTTTTTGTCAGATAGCCATCCTTTTCCAGAGAATGGAGGATCGGGTAGAGTGTTCCAGTACTTATTGAATAACCATGGCTTCTGAGTTCGTCCATCATCCACACTCCAAAGATCTCACCCTTATTTGCATGATGCAGGATATGTATCCTGATAAACCCAAGAAAAATGTTTCTCATCATGGTATCGTCCAACGATATTGTGCGTCTACATCGCATAAGAACGTTGTGAATTGGTTAGTTATAGTCGCCCCATTCAAAAGAATTAATAGCATTCGGACCAACTGATAACTGATAATAGTGAGGTATGCAACATGGTACAGGTATATTATGATAAGGACGCAGACCTTGGCGTTCTGAATGACAAGACGATCGCAGTGATCGGATATGGAAATCAGGGGCGTGCACAGGCACGAAATCTCAATGACTCCGGATTAAATGTGATTGTTGGGCTCAGAGGTGGCGATGATCCGTCGACAGAGCCTACGTGGAAACTGGTGAAGGGAGATGGCATGGAGCCGATGACAATAAAGGATGCGTCGGCACAGGCAGACATTGTTCAGATCCTCATACCTGATGAGGTACAACCTCAGGTATATGCAGACTCAATTGCGCCTGGAATTGAGGCGGGCAACGCAATCGCATTCTCGCATGGCTTCAATATCCATTACAACCAGATTGTACCGCCCGATGGCGTTGATATCTTCATGGTTGCACCGAAGGCTCCCGGACACATGGTTCGCGTGACGTTTGAGGGAGGTAATGGTGTTCCAGGGCTCCTTGCAGTCTATCAGGACGCAACAGGAAAGACAAAGGAGATCGGGCTTGCGTACGCAAGGGGAATTGGGTGCACCAAGGCGGGCGTGATCGAGACCACGTTTGAAGAGGAGACTGAGACCGATCTATTCGGGGAACAGGTCGATTTA
This sequence comes from Candidatus Methanogasteraceae archaeon UBA261, assembly GCA_002506015.1. Lineage (GTDB taxonomy): Archaea > Halobacteriota > Methanosarcinia > Methanosarcinales > Methanogasteraceae > Methanogaster_C. Next base: position 4,372 of record DAWR01000123.1, read on the forward strand.
TGCGGTGGTGTCACCTGCATGATCAAAGCAGCATTTGAAACCCTCGTAGAAGCTGGGTACCAGCCAGAGATCGCTTACTTCGAGACGCTGCATGAACTGAAGCTGATCGTTGATCTGATCCACGAAGGCGGACTTCAGCGGATGTGGAGTCTCGTCTCAAACACTGCAGAATACGGCGGACTCACAGTCGGTCCGAAGATCATCAACGAGTATTCAAGAGAAGCGATGTATGATGCACTGGAACGGATTCAGAACGGCGAGTTTGCGCGGGAATGGGTCCTTGAAAGTCGTGCAGGGCGTCCGGTCCTGAACGCACTCGAACGAAAGGAGAAGGAGCATCTGGTCGAGCAGGTCGGCTCCGAACTTCGTGCGATGATGCCGTGGCTGAATCCGGAATGATCAGTCCGTAGAACAAGGCGTTGATGAACTATTCATCAACGTTTATTTTTCATTTTGTGGGGGCACATGAACAGAAAAAAGATCGTTGTGTGGGTATCGATTGCATTGCTTCTATTGATAGGGCTTGCTGGGTCTGGATGTCTCGAGCGGGAGGATCAGACAGTTGCAACTGTTCAGGTATATCTGGATGCAAAGAACACGAGCGATTACGAGACCGCATCGCGGGTTGTGGACAGCAGGTATCAATCAAAGGGATACATAATGATGACATGGACCCGGGTGGAACAGACCAAAAACAAAAGGATCTGCAATATGGACATGACTACCGCTATTTCTGGCAATCGGGCGGTGGTTGTTGCGAATTACACCGAGATTGAGTACGATGAGAATGCGCACAACACGATCTGCAAGCAGAACATGACTCAGTACTTCAAGCTCGAGAATATTGACGGGGTGTGGCTGATAACCGGGATCTCACCAGAGCCACTGCCACAACCGGAGTCAACAGGACCTGTTAAGAAGGATCCTCTCGATCAACTCAGCGACAACGCGGTCTATATTCTGCCTGTAACACTGCTCATGCTCGTGGTCGGCGTCATACTCAATCGCAAGGAGAAGGCAAAGGCGAATGGCAGTGCGCAGGGTTCAGGGGGCTCAAACTCGAATACCCTACCGCTGCAGACCGCGCAGCTCTCGAGGTTTGTGCGGTGCATGCCCTCGCAGATGAGTGCCAGAAACCCGGGCACTGTTGATGTCTGGATCAAGAACTTCGGTAAGCAGCCATACACGAAACTCGTGGTAACTGCTGCGTTTCCGGGTAATGTCAAGGTGAAGAACAAGAAACTAAAATTCAGCACGCTTGAAGCCGGACAGACCGCAAAACAGACCTGGAAGGTTAAACCCGCAGCGTCTGGAAAGTTCTCGATCGATAATGTGTCTGTTGCATTCACCTTTGGTGGGAACAGATATGCGGGCGTGCTCGATCCGGTCTGGGTGCAGGTGGCATAACGGTGCACGGAAATAACGAGAAACGGTCATAAAACAGCTGACAGCGCTGACCGCGGTCCCGGCGCGATGTTTGGGCCGCCAGTTGGGTGAACTGACATGCGCGCATCGTCAGGAAGCCAAATGTTAGAATTGCGACGTCGAAATAGGTGCTTCAGTATGCCGATATCTGAGAAAAAGCGCTGCGGCAAACTCCCGCGGGTGGTACGAGTCCGACCGGCGGAGGTGGTAGCGCTGGCAGAATGCTCATTGGGCTGCCAACTTATGCGGCATTGGATCAACGACTCTGAGTATCACATTCACGAATGGGCACGTTTGAACAAATCACACGAATAGACCCCGGCAAGTTTGTGTTATTCCTATATTCGTGACATTTGCGGTAAAAATCCCCCGTAGGAACGTTGGAGTTGCATTGACACTACAAGACAGAATTTCTCTATGTAACCGGATCTGTCACATTATGTGGTGTTGAGGTCATATCCTCATAGGTGGTGCGGTCGGATAAAATCAAATATGGCATGAAATCTCTTGAATGAATCTCGCTCTTTGACAAATAACAACTTTTAGCCACCGATGAACACTGATTACCTATATTTTACCTACAACTTACTTGAACAGATTGATGGAATCTCATGTAGCACCACATGCTGGGATTGCCCTGTTACTAGAAAGGTTTATATACAGCAGCGACTTATGTTATGCTATCACCTCCGTTTTCGTGGTCGAAAGGCGTCGGCTCGGATTATCATTGAAATATGTGATATGATGGGTCGGTCTTTGCCCACGATATATATGTTGATGGAGACGGAAGATCGTTTCGTCTGACATTGGTCCTGATATTTCGGTTAATTCCGATCGGTAGTGAAATCCTATCAATTCCATACAGTACAGTGTGCTTTAATTCTGGTTGATCCTGCCAGAGGTTACTGCTATCGGAGTTCGATTAAGCCATGCGAGTCTAAAGGTTTCTTCGGAAGCCTTGGCGGACTGCTCAGTAACACGTGGATAACCTGCCCTTAGGTCCGGCATAACCCCGGGAAACTGGGGATAATTCCGGATAGATCAGGGGTCGCTGGAATGCGCCCTGATCCAAAGCTCCGGTGCCTAAGGATGGGTCTGCGACCTATCAGGTTGTAGTGGGTGTAATGTACCTACTAGCCGACGACGGGTACGGGTTGTGAGAGCAAGAGCCCGGAGATGGATTCTGAGACACGAATCCAGGCCCTACGGGGTGCAGCAGGCGCGAAACCTTTACAATGTGCGAAAGCATGATAAGGGAACTCCGAGTGCCAGCATTAAATGTTGGCTGTCCTTGTGCCTAAAACGCACAAGATAGCAAGGGCCGGGTAAGACCGGTGCCAGCCGCCGCGGTAACACCGGCGGCCCGAGTGGTAGTCGCTATTATTGGGTCTAAAGGGTCCGTAGCCGGTTTGATAAGTCTTCTGGGAAATCTGATTGCTCAACAATCAGGCTGCCAAGGGATACTGTCAAACTTGAGACCGGGAGAGGTAAGAGGTACTTCAGGGGTAGGAGTGAAATCTTATAATCCTTGGGGGACCGTCTGTGGCGAAGGCGTCTTACCAGAACGGGTCTGACGGTGAGGGACGAAAGCTGGGGGCGCGAACCGGATTAGATACCCGGGTAGTCCCAGCCGTAAACGATGCTCGCTATGTGTCAGATACGGTGCGACCGTATCTGGTGCCGTAGGGAAGCCGTGAAGCGAGCCACCTGGGGAGTACGGCCGCAAGGCTGAAACTTAAAGGAATTGGCGGGGGAGCACTACAACGGGTGGAGCCTGCGGTTTAATTGGATTCAACGCCGGAAATCTTACCGGGGGAGACAGCAGCATGAAGGTCAGGCTGAAGACCTTACCAGATCCGCTGAGAGGAAGTGCATGGCCGTCGTCAGTTCGTACTGTGAAGCATCCTGTTAAGTCAGGCAACGAGCGAGACCCGTGCCCACAGTTGCCAGCATACCCTTCGGGGTGATGGGTACTTTGTGGGGACCGCCGCTGCTAAAGCGGAGGAAGGAGCGGGTTACGGTAGGTCAGTATGCTCCGGAACTCCCGGGCTACACGCGGGCTACAATGGTTGGGACAATGGGAATCAACACCGAGAGGTGAAGGCAATCTCCTAAACCCAATCGAAGTTCGGATTGAGGGCTGCAACTCGCCCTCATGAAGCTGGAATCCGTAGTAATCGCGCTTCAACACAGCGCGGTGAATACGTCCCTGCTCCTTGCACACACCGCCCGTCAAACCACCTGAGTGAGGTTTGGGTGAGGGTTTTCCTTATGGGAAATTCGAATCTGGGCTTCGCAAGGGGGGTTAAGTCGTAACAAGGNNAACCTGCGGCTGGATCACCTCCTAATAATTGTGCACAAAATTGTGCACCGCAAGCTCACTGCCGATCGGAGACCAAAGGATATCAGGATTGATTAATTCGTACATGGTGGCTAGTTGTGGCTTCCATGTGCAACTGTTATGTTGAAGTAGTGTTATCTATAAATCCAACAACTTACGTTAGCTATTATGTTTTAAGTGAATTTGTGTCATTTTGAGAATTGGTGTTACCAGTTCTGATGTAGTGACACGTGTCACTACTATTTAATGCAGTCGATCGTGACTATCCAGAGCCATAGATGACATACTAACAGAAATGACTTGGAAAATCCCATTTTAATCATGCCCAATGTCCAACCCTATATTGTCACTATGAATAAGTAGATGCTGTGGGCGTGCAGGCTATGGGACTCACCCCATCTCTGCAACCATCCGCACGATATCGCTCGCACTCAAAAGTCCAATCGGTCGCTGCGCAGAGCCCGCACGCTTTTCTGACAACACCAGCAGCCTGTGGATGTGCTTCTCTTCCATAATTTTTGCAGCCCGCCCAATGGTTGCATCCGGCGCAATCGAGACCAGACGCGAGGACATGACATCCTCTGCGATGATATGTTCGAGATCCGGTTTAGCCAGTGCCTTGAGAATGTCCGTCTCCGATATAAACCCGAGTACATCTCCATCTGCACTGGTTATTGCTATACCGGACACATGCTGACTGGCAAGCATCTTTGTAACCTCGATTAATGATATGCCGGCACACGCAGTTACCACTCCCCGCGTCATCACATCACGGATCATTTTTTCAGATATTCTTTTCATGAGCCTTTTCACACATCCTCAGTTATTGATGTATAGATTATACTGGGTCGAGAGGTTCATAAATCTGTTCATGAACTCACAACTAACAAACGACCTTGATGTTGCAACCAGACAATTCCACTTCAAATCGAGCGTCTGTGAATTGCTCACTCGCCCAGATATTCGTTTTTGTGTGCAAAGACAACTCTCTGGTAGTATATGATCCGGATTTTGCCATAGCCATGTATGGGATCAATTGATCCGCCAGATAACGATCCACTGATACGCCACAGTCCAGTTCCGCGATGATCTGGTCTGCTGCATCAACTCCAACCACTTCCGCCCTTTTTCCTCGCTCTCCGAGCGCAGACCCCCCGATGTTGTCGCACCAGAGTACAATCCCACTGCCCGTCGATGAAACGCGTCGGTGCGCAACCTCTGTTTTGATGTTGGACTCGTACCCGTGATCGTGCAGTCTGGCAGAAGCAGCCTCGCACTGTCTCAGAGCGACATGCTCCGGAAGTCCTGCTGCATGCGAGCATCCGTCGATCGCGCTCACACCCGCGCCCTCTCTGCATCTGTCGAAGTCAACCCCTGAAATTGTGGATGGTTTAACAACAGCGCGGACGCGCCCGCCCCCACGCGGGTAATATCCCCGTCTCGAAACCGCAATATCCACGTTGCACCCCATCCGTGTGAGTGCGGGCAGCGTGACATGCCGCAGGTAGTCGACCGGTGGACTCCATTTCACATCAGTTCCACCCGTGATATCAAGGACGACCGTCTCCGGCGCATGCAGCGCAATAGGGATTAGACACTGGAGAAGAAGCGAGATGCTCCCGGCTGTGCCTATATCCAAGCAGTATCGTCCGCCTTTAATCGCCCCTGGGGTGAACACTACTTCAGTTGCGCGCAGCGCGCTTCCGGCAACCTCTGCATCCGTAAGCGTTGCCGCCGCCTCAATTGCGGTGAGATGCTGAGCCGAAAGCCCAGGTTTCGGGCGGTTGCTGCGGATATTGATGATGTGCACAGGCGTCCCCGTGATCGCAGCCATGGCAACAGAGGTGCGCAGGATCTGACCGCCGCCCTCTCCAGATGATCCGTCGATTGTTAGCATGGGCGCGGTTTGGCAGGGCACTGATATATTCTTTGCCGGGTTGCGCGGTTTTGTTGCGGCATGGCTGCGGAAGGTGGAAGTCACCTCGCAAGCAGAATCGTGGAATCGTCATCAACCCGGTGTTTGGAAAGTATCGCATCCCCTATATCGCGGAGATCGTGCGATAGATCGTAACGCGTGATATCCAGCTTCTCTATCCCGTCGCTGTGCATCACGATCACGTCACCCACGGAATACGGGTAGAAAAACGTCTTGACAACCTTTAGATTGCGACCGACAATCCCATTCATAGATGTGAAGTGTGACTCCCCGCCCCCGACCTTCAACGCCGTTATGTTCCCTACGCCGGAAAACCGGATGCATTCATCCACGATGCGTGCTATTCCGATCACAGCACCCCTTGTTGATTGCAATGCCGCATGACACTCCTTGATCGCATCGACCAGATCCTGACCGCAGCATTCCTCGAGGCACTCGACAGCCGTCTGCGATGCAAGATGCGCCTCCGCGCCATGCCCGATCCCATCGATCACTGCAAGTGTTGTACCGTCGTCCGCCACCCTTACAAAGTACGCGTCGCCGTTCTCGGTCTCGCCTTCCTTCGGTATCGTTATTATTTCAATTTTCATGCTTTTGGCACCGTTACGTAGAATATGCATCCTCCGCCAGGATTATCTTCGATCCAGACCTTGCCCCCGTGCGATTCAATCGCATGCCTGGCGATTGCGAGTCCGATACCGCTCCCCTTGATTCCGCACTTGTCGTTTCGCGTGAAACGCTCGAATACCGCCTCCTTCATCTCGTCGGGTACGCCGTCCCCGTGGTCAGCGACCCCGAATTTCAAGTCAGATCCGGTGTCATCGAGTGTTACTGAGATTATTGAATTCTTTGGGCTGTATTTGATCGCATTGTCGAGTATGTTTAAGTATGCGTTCTTCAGAAACTCGGTTCCAAGTGCCATGTAATCCCTGTCCGTCCTATACCTTCTTTCGATCTTTGTGCCGTGCACCTGTATTTTTTCGTCGAGAAACTCGAATATTTCAGATAACGTTACCTTCAGATCAATTTCATCAAAATCTTCCTTGGAATTCCCTTTTTTGACTCTGGAATACGTCCTTATGCTCTCGATCATCCGGTCGATCTCCATTGCGGTCATCTCTATCTTTTCTGCGAAACGTTTGATCTTCTCGTCATCATTTGACCACTTCTGAATGAGCCCGCTGTAGCCAACGACCGCTGTGAGTGGGCTCCTGATGTCGTGGCTCATGATGCTGATGAACATTTCCTGGTTTCTGTTTGCGTCGTTGAGTTCATCTGCGAGCTGCTTCTCACGCAGATATCGCTCTTCATTCATCGCTATGTAATCGTGATATGCCGTCGCGTAGGCGACCATGAGGTTGAAAAGAGGCTCGGACGCCTTGTTGTATATATAAACTGCTTTATCAACCGGAAATTCGGAAACTATCTTGTTTAACGTGTTCAGATGCGCCTCAAGTATGTAATCCGGACCGATATTAGCCCTCACAAACTCCTTGGATATATTTTCGATGTCGTACAGGTACCGCTCGTCCCCTGACTCCAGAAATCCTCTCAGAAGTTTGGAATACTCCTCTCGCAGTTCACTTTCGTGAGTCATGCTACCATACCTGCCCCTGCTACAACCATTTTCGCACCGTTACGGTGGTACCTTCTCCGACTGCGGATATGATGTCAAACTCGTCCATCAGTCGCTTTGTTCCCGGGAGCCCTGCCCCGAGCCCTCCACCTGTTGTATGTCCATCAGTCATCGCGAGATCCAGATTTACAATTCCTGGACCGTGGTCCTCTGCCACGACCTCAATTCCGTGTTTTCCATCAGCAGCAACCTCTCTGATGTACACGGTTCCGGTGACTGCGTAGACCAGAATGTTTCGTGCCAGCTCGGATATGGCTGTTGAGATGCGCGTCTGGTCCACAAGCCCGAACCCACACTTTGAGGAGATCGTCTTTCCGGCTGATCTGGCAGCCACTATAGCATACTCATCCTTGATTGGTATCGTCTCTTCAGCATCAGACATGTTGTCACCCTGTCACTCCTGTTCAGCCATAACAATCTTTTCGATGAGTTCCAGCCCCTTTTCGAGGTTGAGCGCGGTCTGTATCCCGGTCAGCTCCATCCCAAACTCAACGAGCGTTATGGCGATTGCCGGCTGCATTCCCACGAGAACGGTCTTGACTCCCATGATGTTCGCCATCTTCGCAATCTCCACAAGCACCCGTGTTATGAAACTGTCGAGGACGTCAATCGCCGTCACATCGATTATTAGCCCTTTCGCATTCGTCTCCTGGATCTTAGCCAGGATGTCGTCCTGTAGCCCCAGTGCAAGTCTGTCGTGAAGTGCGACCTGAATCGATGTGATCAGGAAATCACCGATCTTGAGCACGGGTATCTTATCATAAGCGCCTTGCATCATCCATTCCTCCTTTCATGCTGTATCACGTATCCCAATATTATATCCAATCTTCTGCCTGCCGTAATGCACTATCTGGCTGCCAGGCACACTTCCACGGCTCGATATCGCGCTGAAGAGCTTCGTTAACCCTGGCACACATTCGTCATAGTCTATTCGCATAACCCGGTCGAATGCGACAGTATCCAAGGACACCGTCGCAGCGCCGGTGAATATCAACCTACAGCCACCATCTGCGATCGCCGTGTAGAAATCCGTGAGTTTATCTGAGACTGTTCCGTCTGTGTTTGCATAGTTCACCTGCCATGCAGGAAACACGATCCTGTTCGGAAGCTCGACGCCGCCGATTGCAAGCGCGGTGGATACTGATGGATAGTTCACATTGATCATGATTCGCTTCCCGACCCGTTTGTTCCCCCTTACTTGTTAATGCACAATCAAAGCCTTTAAAGTTTTTGCATTTTCGTGTGGCACACACTCTATTTTTGCATCATAAAACATTTCTATTTATCGAAAAGTTTAAGTACCATTAGGTATGTGTATATCATCGGATCGGTCAATCGATAGACCAATCCGAACAAAAGGAGGTAAACAACATGGATAACCCCAACCAGAACCCAGACCAGAACCGCAACCGCAACGAACCGTCGCAGCACCGATTCACCGATAACACGATCGGGACCCACTATGGGGGGTGCGTGCCATGAGCAGGAATACCATCGATTGGAAGCCAGTGATCCACACGACAGAAAGTATTATCCGGTTTGCTTGCGATCAGATCAACCGAGGTGATTGAAATGGGTGTCGAAGAATTGATGAGAGAAGTTGTGGAGCAGCTTGAGAAACTGATCACCACAAAAACCATCGTCGGTGAGCCGATCACGATGGCAGGCAAAACCGTGGTGCCGATCAGCAAGGTATCCTTCGGATTTGGCAGCGGTGGCGGCGAGGGCAAGCGTGACGAGGACAGCGGTTTTGGTGGCGGCGGAGGTGGCGGCGCAAAGATTGAGCCTGTCGCCTTCCTCGTGATCTCAGAAGACGAGGTCCAGCTGCTTTCCACGACCGGGAAGGGTCTGGACATCGGGAAGATCATAGAGTCTGTGCCCGATGTCATGGACAAGATAAAATCCTTGAAAGGAAAGAAGGAGAAGGAAGAGTCCGCAGACGAGAACTGAGGGGGTATTATCTTGCAGGTCCCCCTTCTCATTTTTTTGTTGATCATCGCAGCAACGCTTGCGCTTGCAGTGATACTTCTGCTCGTGGTTCCGTTTGTCTTCCGATTTGAGCTGAAAGGAGGCTCCGGAGCAGAGTCAGTGCAGAATATCGAGGTGCGATGGCTGTTCCTATCCCGCGCAACCAATGGCACTGCCGCCGCAGAGCGAAAAAACCGGAGGGGGCAGAAAGAGGATAAGGGGGGAAAGGGGGAGGAAGAGGGGAAGGCGAAGAAAAAGGAGAAGACCGGAGACAAAATGAATATTGACCGCCTCTTTGATCTGATCCGTACGCTTCACTGCCCGGTTGCCGCGCTTGCGCGAAATGTGTTGCGCGGAATTGCAATCAAAGAACTCTCATGCCGTGCGGCATTCGGGCTTGATGACCCTGCCGAGACCGGCATGCTTGCCGGGTTTCTGTATGCCGCTTCTGCCCCGCTGACCCACATTCCTGCGGTCTCGATTCGGCTGGATCCTGTCTTCTGGGAGCGGACACTTACGTATCGTGCTGTCGGTTCGATCAGAATCACGGTGAGGCGAATGGTTGTTCCGGTCGCAGTCTTCCTGTGCGATAGGTCGGTTCGGGCGATGATTGTGAGATACATCCGCAGCAAATTTTTATAAAAATAACTGTAAACAAAATGCTCCGAAACCTTTTAATATCCTCTCATCCTCCACTATATCCATCTATGAGTAAATTTCTATTTCGCGTGAACTTCGCGATTGTTACGATTTAACAACGAAGCAGTAGGTGAATATCGGTGACCAACAATTCAAGCAATGCTCAAGTGTGTTACCAGTGCGGCACCTGTACTGCCATCTGTCCTGTGCGTAGGGTTGTTCCATTCTCTCCGAGAGTCGCAATCTACGATTCAAACATCTACGACACAGATACAGACGTCTGGGATTGTCTTACCTGCGGACAGTGCGAAGCGGCATGTCCCCAGGGTGTACGGTTGCTGGACTTCTTCCTCGATCAGAGAATCGGAGGAGAGCCCAGAGATATCGTACACAAAGGCGTCTTTACAGAATTGGCAGACTTGATGACGCGGCTTGGTAACAGCAAAACGACCCTCATAGAGGGCGACGACGCATCCGGAATCGGATACTTCCCGGGATGTGTGGACTTCCACGACATGTTCTTTGATCTGGATGTTAATTTCAAAGAGATCGCAACATCCTCTGTAACGCTCCTATCAAAAGCAGGACTCAACCCTAAAATCATGCAGCTCAAATGCTGTGGGCACGACCAGCTCTGGCAGGGGAATCAGGAGACGTTCGATAAGCTCAAAGAAGAGAACACGAAGATCATTAACGAGAGTGGTATTGAGACCCTCGTTGTGAGTTGTGCGGAGTGCTACAGGACATTTTTGATGGATTATGACCTCGATTGCGAGGTTAAGCACATAAGTCAGGTTCTCGCAGATTCTGATCTCGGTATCACGAATGGCACAGCTACTGCTACAATCCATGACGCGTGCAGGCTCGGACGCCACACAGGCGAGTATGATGCCCCGCGAAAGGCAGTCGCGGCAACCGGCGCAAACATCGTCGAGATGCAGCACAATAAGGAAAACGCTCTCTGCTGCGGCGTCAGTTCAATGATGAACTGCAACGACCGCACGAAAGCGCTTCGGGTCCTGCGGATGGACGAGGCAAAGAGAACAGGGGCGGATGTGCTGATCACGTCGTGTCCAAAGTGTCTTGCGCATCTGAACTGCCTCAAAGAGGAAGAGGACGCAGAGCACGGGCACGATTACCCATTCGAGGTTATGGACCTTACCGTGTATCTGGCACGCAAACTCAATGGCGGCGATGGAGGCGATGGAGATGAGTGACACAATCAAGACAAGCGACCTCGACAAGGCATTCAAAGACGAGGTAATGACAGAACCTGGTGCTGAAAAACTGATCTTGTGCTTCAACTGTACGGGCTGCACCGCCGGCTGCACGATGGCTGAGCACGAGCCGAACTACAACATCAGGCAGCTCCTGCGAATGGCAAATCTCGGGATGCGGGATGAGCTTCTGAACCACCCGTACCTCTGGAACTGCACGACCTGCTACAAGTGCCAGGAGCGATGCCCGCAGGGTGTTCCGAACGTGGACATCCTCTTAAAGATCAGAACGATGGCTGTGCACAGTGGAATCATGCTCGACAATCACCGGAAGGTCGCGCAGTTGATGGCAAAGACCGGGCACGCTGTTCCCATAAACGACGATAATAAGGAGAAGCGGAAAAAACTCGGGATGAACGAACTCCCTGAGACCGTGCACAACTATCCTGATGCGCTGGAAGAGGTGCACAAGATTGTTGCGAAAACGAAGTTTGATAAACTGACGGAGGAGCAATCATGAGTGAACTATCATTCTTCCTTGGATGTATCGCGCCAAACAGGTATCCTGGAATTGAGAAAGCAACAAAGATTGTGATGGAGGATCTCGGCGTGCATCTCAGGGAACTCAAGGGCGCATCATGCTGTCCCGCGCCAGGGGTTTTCAGATCATTCGACAAGCTCACGTGGCTTGCGCTTGCATCCAGAAACGTTGTGCTATCCGAAGAGATGGGCGTAGACCTTCTGACGGTCTGCAACGGCTGCTTTGGATCACTTGTGGATGCGAACAACGTTCTGAAAGAAGACCTTGAACTCCGAAAAGAAGTTAACAAAGTGCTTGCAGAGGTCGGACGCGAGTTCAAGGGCACGATCCGTGTGCGCCACATCATGGAGTACCTCTACGATGACGTTGGCGTCGAGAAGGTCAAGGAATCGATCAAATATCCTGTTGACCTGAAGGTTGCCGTGCACTATGGCTGCCACCTGATCAAGCCGTCAAAGGAACGGCATCTCGGCAGTATCGAGAACCCGACGTTCTTTGACGAGCTTGTTGAGGCAACAGGGGCAGAATCGGTGATGTACAAGGACAAGAACGCGTGCTGCGGCGCCGGCGGCGGTGTGCGGACATCAGCCCTTGAGACCGCACTCAAGCTTGCCAGAGCGAAACTCGAAAATGCGAAAGCAGCTGGCGTTGACTGCATCGTGGACGCATGTCCATTCTGCCACCTCCAGATGGATGTTGGTCAGACCGAGATTGCAAAGAAGTTTGGAGATGTTTTTAATATGCCGATTGTTCACTATTCACAGCTTCTCGGGCTTGGCATGGGCTATACCCCGCAGGAACTTGGTATCGACATGAACTACGTCAAGAACGATGATTTCATAGCAAAGATTGAGAAGATAGGGGGTGGCAAGTAATGGCAGAATTAGTAGGAGCGGTTGCGATTGCAGGCGGCGGTATCGCTGGTATCCAGTCATCACTCGACCTTGCTGACAGCGGGCTCAAAGTGTATCTGATCGAGTCAAGCCCGTCGATCGGTGGTGTGATGGCGCAACTCGACAAGACATTCCCGACGCTCGACTGTTCGATGTGTACGCTCTCGCCGAAGCTCGCAGAGGTAGCAAGACACCCGAATATCGAACTTCTGCCGTACAGCGAGATCAAATCGATATCAGGAGCTGCTGGCAACTTCGATGTCACCGTCACAAGAAAAGCGACGTATGTCGATCCTGACAAGTGTACGGCATGTGAACTCTGTCTTGCCAAGTGTCCTTCAAAGGTTCTGGACGAGTACAACGAGGGAACTAGCAAGCGAAAGGCGATTTATCTTCCGTTCCCGCAGGCAGTACCAAGAGTGATGGTGATCGATGCCGAGCACTGTATTTATCTCACGAAGGGCAAGTGCGGGAACTGCAAGAAGGTCTGTGAGAACGACGCGATCGACTACGAGATGAAAGACAGAGATGAGGTGATCAAGGTCGGATCGGTCATCCTCTCGACAGGATTTAAGCCGTACGATCCCACACCACTCGAACAGTACCATTATGAGCATCCCGATGTCGTAACCTCTATTGAGTTCGAACGTCTCCTCTCAGCATCAGGTCCATCCGAAGGGCATGTGCAGCTGGCAGACGGAACGACTCCAAAGAAGATCGCATGGCTCCAGTGCATAGGGTCCCGAAATCCTGAGATCGGGCGTCCGAACTGTTCTGCAGTCTGCTGCATGTACGCAACCAAGGAGGCGATGGTTGCAATGGAGCACGACAATGAGCTTGAGACCGCGATCTTTAACATCGACGTGCGAGCGTTCGGCAAGGGCTTTGAACAGTTCTACCAGCGTGCGAAGAACGAAAAAGAGGTCAGGTTCATCCGCTCACGCCCATCAGGTGTCGATATCGACCCGGTCACAAACCAGCTGTCCCTGCGATACGAGGTCGAGGGATCGACCGAAACAGCGTGCGAGGAGTTTGACATGATCGTGCTCTCGATTGGTCTCACACCATCCGACTCGAGCAAGAAACTCGCGGAGATCGCAGGTGTTGAGATGGACGAGTATGGAAATGTCGCAACTGCAATCGATGCGCCGATGACGACAAGCGTCCCCGGAATCTTTGCATGTGGCACGATCGTTGCACCAAAGGACATACCTGACACGGTGGCGGATGCATCAGGTGCAGCATCGAAGGCGCACTCGATCCTTGCGTCGGAGCGTGGAACACTCGTAACCGAGCGGACATATCCGCCTGAGAAGGATGTAACCGCAGAGGAGCCAAGAATCGGAGTCGTTGTCTGCGACTGCGGAATCAACATCGCTTCAGTTGTGGACGTCCCCGCGGTCGTAGAGTATGTGAAAACACTGCCGCATGTGGTTCATGCCTACGAGCAGACGTATGCGTGCTCAACAGACTCGCTCGATATCATCAAGGAAAAGATCGAGGAGCACGACCTGAACCGGGTAGTTGTAGCATCATGCACCCCGAGAACACACGAACCGCTCTTCCAGGACACATGCAGAGGGGCAGGGCTTAACCCATATCTCTTCGAGCTTGCAAACATCCGGGAGCATTGCGCATGGGTGCATCAGAAGGAGCCGGAAAAAGCTACAGAGAAGGCAAAAGAGGTCATCCGGATGAGTGTCGCCAGAGTTGCGCTCCTGGATCCGCTCTACACCCAGAAACTTGATTTCAATCATGCAGGGCTTGTTATCGGCGGTGGCGTTACTGGAATGACTGCGGCACTCGATATTGCGGAGAAAGGCTTCACAACATACCTTATTGAGAGGGAACACGAACTCGGTGGACTTCTCAGGACCTTCACGAGACTTCAGGACGGAAGAACGACAAGCGAAATCCTTGACCCGATGATTGCAGCTGTAAAGAGTAATCCGAATATCACAGTCCACACAGGTACAACGCTTGATGAGGTCGAGGGTGCGATGGGAAGCTTCAAAGGAAAACTCTCAAACGGCGAAGAGATTGAGTTCGGGAGTGCAATAATTGCAACCGGCGCAAATGAGTTTGTGCCCGAGGGCTACTTCGGATATGGAAGCGAGAATGTAATCACACAGTCGACGCTTGAGGTAAAACTCGAAGAAGGAACCGTTGATGCGAAGAATGTTGTGATGATCCAGTGCGCAGGCGGCAGAAACGACGAGAGACCGTACTGCTCACGAGTCTGCTGCACGACCGCGGTGAAGAACGCAATCAGGCTCAAGGAGGATGACCCCGAACGGAATATCTATGTCCTTTACCGGGACATCAGGACATACGGTGTCTGGGAAGAACTCTACACCCGCGCACGTGAACTTGGCGTCCTATTCATGCGCTACACAGAGGACGACGAGCCGATCGTTGGCAATGGAACTGTGACAATCACGGACAAACTCTTAAACGACACGAAGTTCGAGATTGCAACAGACCTAACCGTCCTGAGTGCACCGCTTGTTGCACCAGATGGCGTGGAGGACACTGCAACGCTCTTCAAGGTGCCTATCGATTCCAATAAGTTCTTCCTCGAGGCGCACATCAAGCTGCGACCTGTCGACTTTGCAACAGATGGCGTATTCCTCGCAGGATGTGCTCAGGCACCAAAACTTGTCGATGAATCGATCTCGCAGGCATCGGCTGCTGCATCACGGGCATGCACGATCCTTGCAAAAGACCAGCTCGAGACGAGCGGTGTTATGGCGGTAGTGGACGAAGACGTCTGTATCGGCTGCGGCAGATGTACCGAGGTCTGTGCGTACAGCGCACCCACGCTCAAGGAGGTGGAGGTTGTTACCGAGGAGATCACGTACGTAACCCGCAAGAGTGAGATCAATCCTGCAATCTGCAAGGGCTGCGGATCATGCGCTGCAGAATGCCCGACAGGCGCAATCACGTCACGACACTTCACAACAAAGCAGATCTCGGCTGTGATCGATGCGTTTGCTTATGCTGATGGTCGTATCGAGGAGGTGGCATAGATGGCTGAATTTGAACCGAGAATCGTCATGTTCTGCTGCAACTGGTGTTCGTATGCCGGCGCAGACCTGGCTGGTGTCGCCAGGCTCCAGTACCCGACAAACACCCGGGTCATCCGGGTGATGTGCTCAAGCAGAGTACAGCCCACATTCATCCTACGGGCGCTAAAAGAAGGCGCGGACGGCGTGCTTGTCACGGGCTGTCACATCGGTGACTGCCACTACGTCGACAGTAATGTGCACACGAAGGAGCGGATGGAGAACGTAGTCGATGCGATGGAGCTTCTCGGACTCGAGGGCAGGGTGCAGCTTGAGTGGGTCTCTGCAAGTGAGGGACCTAAGTTCAGGGAGACGGTCACCGAGTTCGTCGAGCAGATCAGGGCGCTTGGACCGAGTCCGCTTCGGGCGGAATAGTCGCGAAATTGTATTATCGCGGGCGGTGGCAGAGGAGTCGCCGTCCGGTTCTTGTTTTTTTAGAGGCGGATGCCTGAGTGTCTGCTGTAGCTGTGTGTGGTGGGGCTACCGCTTGGTAAGAACGCCTGCCGTGCCACCCCCAAATGAATTCGGGAACCTCCGCGAACGGGGAGTCTGGCAGATGTGGTGCAGGACTGTGGGCGAAAGTTTAGTGAAAAGCAGGTAGACTTTTTTGTATCTGACATTCCGCACGTATATGGTAATCCACTATCATTTTTACTGATAGCGGTTTTAGCTATCTAAAAATATTATGTTTCTACCGTAACTTACATTCCGCAGACACGTCGCAAACCCAAAACATTTTAACCCACCCCATCTATTCAACCAGCAATATCCTTTGAGGGGATGATTAGCTGCATGGAGATAACAACCACATCACTTGCACATCTTGGACTTGTTGCTGGAATATTCGACAAACTTGATATTGCGGATACAATAGATTCTGCCATACCAAAAAATCGGGATCATGACATACCTCACTCGACCGTGATTAAAGCTATGTGCTTGAATGGTTTGGGGTTTAACTAAAGCAGATTATATCTTTACTCTGAATATTTCGAAAATCTCCCAACGGAACGATTGCTGGGGGACGGCGTGCTTCCGGAACACCTTAACGACGATGTACTCGGAAGAACTCTGGATATAATCTATGAATA
>DAWR01000061.1:0-5271 GCA_002506015.1 Candidatus Methanogasteraceae archaeon UBA261
CGATATCATTCTCTGTGTATGCGAGTACGTCTATTCGAAGACGTTGCAGCAGGCATCACCTCTCAGGCTAACTACTATCATGCCACTATCTGCATGACCATCTTCCAAATTTGATCATGCCAGCAGAACACATATATCAGATAAACGTGTTGTCTTGATTCAGAGGATTTTATCATGAGTGAATCGCTCAGAAAACTGGGGCTCATCGGGATCGGTGCTCTCGCCATCACCGAAGAGAAGATCAGGCAGACCATAGACGAACTCGTCGAGAAAGGAGAGATGAACCGGGATGAGGGAAAATCTCTTGTTCATGAACTCCTGACCGAGAAAACGAGACAGATGCAAGAACTCGGAGACAAGATCTCAGAGGATGTGCAGAACGCGATCGGCAGGTCAAAGATCGCATCGAAGGACGATATCGTACGTCTGGAAGAGAAGATTGTAGAGCTTGAGAAGGTTGTTAAGGAGCTTGCCGGGAAGCAGGAATAGGAAGTGGTGTTATGGATATTGAGGAGATCGCAAAGAAGGTAACGCTAAAGGATCTGCGCCCGATTGCAAAGGAGCACGGCATCAGGACGAGCTGTGTTAAGAAGATCGATATCGTGAAACAACTGCCTGAGGACGTTCTGGAGGAGCTTGCCGGGCGTGAGTGAGTGTGCCTGAATTTATGAACGAATGACCAATGGAACGGGATTGCTGCCCACTGATCGCCGTTTCCTCATAGCATCAGCTTTGCGAACGTCACAGGAGATCGCAGGAGGCACCACCTGTTAAAATCAGTGTACGTCATATCGCCCCTCACGGTTCTCAGATATTCCAAAAATACTCGCTCGTCCTTCTGCAACACCCTCAAAACAACGCCCAGATGATCGTAAGCGAAGTTTGCAAACTTTAATGCAGACTTCAAATTGTAATTGAACTCCTTTTCACATCTCACGACGTATTCATGCAGGGATCGCTCGGAAAAGTCACCCAGTTCCACCGCATTAATTGCAACCTCTGCCGCGATCTCGCCACTCTTCAGGGCGTAGTAGAGCCCCTCACCAAGAAATGGATCGACGAAACCGGCGGCATCGCCCGCCAGAAGCACACGATCGCTGTGAATTTTCCGATCGAAGCCGCCTGCGGGAATCAGATGGCTGTTGACCTGCGTTATTTTGCTTTCGAGATCGATCTTCTTCTGAAGCGAGACGTCTTTAACAAATCGCCCAAACAACGCCTTCAGATTGGGTGCCCGCTTGCTCCACCCGCCGACACCTATGGAGATGTGATCTCTCTTCGGAAATACCCATCCGTAACCCCACGTCTCTACGAAATAGAATTCAGCCACATCCGAACCGACACACGAATCAATGAGTGTTTTCCCGAGTTCGACCTCGGCTTCCCGGCATAAACCGATACCATCGCCCCAGCGCGTTCGTATGCCTGATTTCTTTGCAACCGTGCTGTTTACTCCGTCGGATCCGATAACAATCCGTGAACGGTAGCTATTTTTGGGTGTTGCAACTTCCACGTAATCCTTGCCAAAATTGATATCTTTTACTGCCTCGCCGTCGTGGACCACGGCACCGGAATCCTCTGCTCGATTGATAAGCCAGTGATCAAGGTTTCTCCGCGTGGTCGTTACTGCGATGCGATCATCCAGAATCCCTGTGAAGCTCTGGTAATCGGATGTAAATATCCGTGCACAGAATAGTTCACGCTCGATTAACTCCTTATCAATCCCCCCGATAACGTCCAGCGCCTTCTGGGAAAGACCGCCGCCACATGGCTTATCTCGTGGATATCTCGACCTCTCTAAAACCAGCACATCGAGTCCGCTTTTTGCAGCCCGTTCTGCGGCGATCGAACCGGATGGTCCGCCTCCGGCAATGATTACGTCGTACATCAGATAGACCTATCCCGCCGCAGCCAGTTCTTCGAAATATCTCCCGACCAGATCCGAGTCCGCGATCCGCTCTTCGGACGCCTCGGAAGCGACCGGCTCCACAGGAAACGCCGGAGACTCCTCAAATTCCTGCATCTCTGTTTCGGCGGCTTCCCTGATCGAAAATTCGGAGCCTACGCCAGTATACATCGTGAGATCGAGATCTGTTCCCTCAATCGATGCGACCGATGGATCTCCGTAGATGTCGTAGCCACCCCCCATAGAATCCTCTATATCCATCGTGTCGATACTCTCACCGAAGCCAGCGCCAGCACCGTCACCCTCGCCCCCGATCATACCGATGACCGGCAGTCTCGCACCATCTACAGACTCAACAACTGAGAAATCCGCAACCGCAAGCGATATGATGAAGAGCGCGAGCACAATAATCGTTGCAACCCGCGATGCAATCAATTTTTGGTTCAGAAACGACGAATACTCGATATCCTCTACCTGTTCCTCAACATCTTCTACCAGATCCTGCATCACGACATTCTCAACCTCGCGATTGTCATACGCGGTCTTCAGAGGCTCGTCCAGATCGGGATACGCCACCCCAATCTCGGCGCACGCGTCCCCACGTGCTCTCTGTGCCAGAATCGTCAGGGTGCCCGCGCCAACCAGCGTAGCCGCGACTGCGAGCAGAATTGCGCAGAGTGCGGGTGCGGCGATCTCCCTCCCGACATCCGAAAACGTGATGATGTCGAAACCGAGCATCTCGGAACAGATATGGTGAATTCCTGTGAAGATGATTGTGGCATACGACGCCATGAATATGAGGACCAGATCCAGGAGCACGTAATATGTCTTGAATCGTCCGGATAAGCCGCCGAGTTCGGAGATTGCGTCGGTGAATGTGTACATGCTGGTACCTACTTTCCGCATACTTCTCTTAATGGCTTCGCTTACGTGCGGCAAGTTCGATCGCCCTGACGATACTACTCGTCGGATTGATCGTCGCAACCGGGATACTCAGAATCTTCTCGACGGTGGGACTAACTATGGGTGCACAGACGAGCGCTGATGCGCCGTCACGTTCGGCGCGGACCGCCGCTATGATCGCATCCTCCATCGTGGCTGCCGCATACTCACGTACGACCACGGATTCGCCCCCGATTAAGAGCTGCCTCTCAGTGATGCGGTCGAGAACAGGACGCGCTGCGATCAATGCGATGAAATTTCTCTCTCTGCCTTCGAGTTCTCGTATGGCACGTACGATCGCCCGGAGCGTCTTCACGTTCGGCTCACGGTGCCCCGAGAGTATCTTGTATAGCGTACTGTGCGGTATCGAGGCGCATTTGCTGAATTCAATTGCGGTCATTCCAAGTTCGTCCTTTATCACTCTGGAAAGTACATTTCTGAACTGCTCATCCGATACGAATACGGCAAGGATCACGTCGTCTGCTATCATTCGATTACCACCATTCAGGCATTCAAGCATCTCGTTTTACAAATATCCGATTCGATGTCCTCAATTTCAGAAACAAACCGATCTGCAATATCCTTTCCTATATTCTTCCACAAATCGTACTCAATCCCAAGATCGCGTAGCCCGATCGCGTTTGCTTCGGCAGGCGTCCCGCTGCTGACCAAATTTACGCCGCAATGGATCTTCTCCGACGATATTCCTGCCGTTGCTATGCTCACAGTTAGTTTTCCCCCATTCACAAAGATATCATCACCCTGCCTCTCGCTTTTCACCCCCATACTCCGCAGGACCTCCTGAACACAGACGATCAGGATCCGCTGCATATAGTACGCCTGCCGTATGCTCGCAGGCGATGAGAACCGCTCAACAATGAAATGGATCAGATCGTCGCCCTTAATCGCCTTCTGATCCTTTTCGTCCTCGAGATCCTTCACGTGCACAACATCCATTGTGCCACGGAAGACGACAATCGAGTCGCCGCGGACATCTGCATGCTCGTACGCCCACAGCGGTTCGATCTGCAAGCCATCGTACAACATGGGTTGCTCAATTACTACGGTATCCATGGAATAATTTTCATCGATAAGATTAATATGGATTGGGGTCGTTTGTATAATGGGAGTGGTTGTGCATGAATACGCTGGAATCTGTACAGGATGTGTTGCATTTTGAGAGGGAAGACAAACAAGCAGCAATTGACGAGATCCGCCGCTCTGTGGAGCATATTGGCGATCTGGAGGTGCGCAGGGTTGATTGTGAACGCACGCTGGCTGATGCACAGGCAAATTTCGAGAGAACTGCATCCGCGGTTGCGGACATTATCTTGATTCTGGCGGATACTCGGGAAAAATATGAGCGTGCATCCGCGATATGCGATGAAAACGGTGTAAAAAGCATACAATCAGAGATTGAAGGTGTCCACACTCTTTTGAGTGGCACAGAATCTGAAAAAAGAAGAGAAGAGAATATTCTGGGTAATATAAACGATGACCTTGGCAAATTGGAGATCGCAGAGGAAGAAAAAATTAACTCTGTGGAACAACAAGTGGTAAATGCGATTGATAGGATAAAATGCGATCTTACGGAGGTAGACCTGGAGATAGAAGAGTCTGAAGGAAAAGAGCTGTCTATAGAAAGCCAGGAACAATTGATCAAGCAACATCTGGAAATACTCGATAAAAAAGAATCAGAACTGAATGATATAAAAAAGGAGTGTAGTGATGTAGAAAGGTCGCTAAATGCAGTGAAATGCGCACGAAAATTGGCAGAGGACGATGTAAAGAAGAGGGATGTGGGCGCTCCTGTCAAAGAGGCAAAAGAAGAACTGAAAATCGTAAAAGACCGAGAGAACAAGGCGACGTCTGATCGTAAGAAGGCAAAGCGTGGTCTGTTGTTTGCGAAGGGTGAAAAGCGAGAACGGTTGACCAAAGTAGCCGAAACTTCAGAAAACAACCTCAAGAAGTTGAAAATTGAGATAGAGGATGCAAAAAAAGCTGTTGATATAGCAAAGGCGGATGCCAAGAAGGAACCTGCCAGAATGCGCGCTGCGCGGGGTGGTCTTTCCAGAATACAGAAAAAAGAGGATAAATTGAGGGAATGCCTGCATGAAAAGGAGAAACAAGTGGAAATTGCTGAGCAAGAGATCACATCTGCGGGCATCGAGTTCAACAAAGCGAGATCGGATCTTGGATGGGTGCGGTGGAACCTGGACAATCTGAACGATACGTATGCCAGAAAGCAGAGACTGATAATAGATCTGGAAGATGAAGAGAAGAGACTCGAAGATGTCCGAAATGTGAGGGCGCGAACAGAATCATTCGATGAGCTACACATCCCCGTGGAAGAGTCACAGAATCAATTGAGCGGCGCAGAGGACACCCTACGTGCGCTGGAAACTAACTTGAACAATTTGGAG
>DAWR01000061.1:5375-14021 GCA_002506015.1 Candidatus Methanogasteraceae archaeon UBA261
CGCTAACAGAGAAATAACGAGAATGATCCCGCACATACTTGCGGAGGGCTCGGAAGTGGAAGCGGTAGAGGCAAAATTCGAACGGACCGCGATCGAAGAACTTGAATCTGCACGAAACGAGATTGCAGAGCTACAATCGAAGCATGAATCGCTGTTATCCGAATTCAATGCCACATGTGATGACCTCACTGCGGCAAACAACGAGTTAACTGAACTCAAAGTGGCTCACGTGATGCCAGAGGGTGCACAGGTACCGGTGGTTGATCCCCGGGACGTAAAAGAGCTCCTGACACTATTGGATACAATGCTCGAGAATATTCCTGAAGATATGATCGAGGAATTTGCAAATTCGGACGATTTCGTCCTGTATAAAGCGGTTCTTGATGGGTATGGCGTTTAAGGTGGGTACATGGGGCTCCGAAGCAAGGCAAGTGAAAACAGGGAGAAAAACGTCCGGAAACAACCCGTTGAGATGAAGAAAGGTCTCCGCAGTGCCGCAGCAGGAAAACTCCGCGATGAATCCGGACCAGAAGTAGAAGTCTCAGAAGAGCCAATCGGCGAAGAGGAAGCGAAGTCTCTCCTCATGGGACGGCTGCTTGGGGTTGAGCCTGCAGAAACACCGGTCAATCCTGATAAATCCTCTAAAAGAGTACTTCGCGGTGCCGCAGCAGGGAGCGTCCGCGATGAATCCGGACCAGAAGCAGAAGTCTCAGAAGAGCCAATCGGCGAAGAGGAAGCGAAATCACTTCTTACAGAGCAGATAAAAGAGATCGAATCCGTTCCAGAAACTCTGTTTGCCCCACCGGATCAACTGGGAGCGCTCTTCGGACTGTCAGCGGAGCAGGACGGTGTAGGGATCGGGGAAAAGAAAGATGAGCACAATGTAAGAATTCTATCTGCAATTAGTGGCACTTCCAGACCCAAAGAGCCCGATAAATCGGCGGCAGAGTCCAAGAAATTCAAAAAACGGTTCCACTACTGGCTGCATCTATTCATGCTGGTTCCGTTTGTGGTGTTAGGCGACCACATCAAGGCGAAATCGTCAGATTACCAGCATCTGCGCCACCAGCTGCAGCAGGCTCGTATACCGATATCCTACGAGATGTATATATCAAATTCATTATTCTATTCCACAGTCGCTGGGCTCGTCGGAGCGATTCTCGGATTGGTCGTCTCTTTTGTCGCGATTGCGGTCATTGGTCTTCCGGAACAGATCACAAAATTCACATTCAGCGAATCGACTGCGTGGATACTCGATTATAAAGAGATCTTCATCTCGTTGTTCCTCGTCGTCTTTCTCGCAATCGTGCTCGGCGGGGTCGTCTACGTCCTGTTTTTAATGTATCCATCCTTCAAGGCTAGCGGGCGCAAGACTGCAATCAACCAGAACCTCCCGTATGCGGTCACGTTTATGTATGCGCTCTCCAACGGCGGCATGAACCTAGTTGAGATATTCAAATCGCTTGCGAAGTGCGGGGACACGTACGGCGAGGTTGCAAAGGAAGTTGACCTGATCGTGCGAGATATGGAGTATTTCGGACACGATCTGCGAACGTCTCTTCAAATTATCTCTGAATTGACGCCGTCCCCAAAGTTCCAGGACTTAGCACACAATCTGCTCTCGGTAATCGACAGCGGCGGCGACATCCCGAAGTACTTCATGGAAAAGTCGGATCAGTACCTGAAGGAGTCGATGATCGATCAGAAAGGCTATCTCGAAACGCTTGCGCTGATCGCAGAGTCTTATGTGACTGCATTCGTGGCTGGACCGCTCTTCATGATCATAATTGGAGTCATGATGGTTCTAATGGGGTCCGGAAGCGATATGATGCTCTATGCGATCATATATGCGGTGCTCCCGATCGGTTCGGTCATGTTTGTGGTCATGATCAATATGCTCTCACCATCTGCTGGCGGCGTCCCCCCGCTTCTCCAGACGCGAACCAGAGTCAATTATGAGATTGTGATGCCACCCGAACTGGAAATCCTGGAAGCCGACAAGAACACCCCACCGGATCCGGAGCTCGAAAAGATGCTCGCACTGAAGAAGAAGTGGGCACGTCTCATAAAATCCAAAAAGACGCTTGTATTCAGGCAGTTACTACGCGATCCATTGAAATCTGTTAAGGTGCGACCAATCAACATACTGGCTGCGAGCGTTCCGCTGGCAGTGATCTTTTTTATAATCGCGTTCGCACTGCACAGGCATGAACTGTTGAGTTTTGATTTGATCATCAACTTTTTGGATGATCATATCGTGTATTCGTTATACATAGCGCTCGTTCCGCTCGCATTCTTCCATGAGATGAAGTCAATGCGTGAGAAAAGGCTCCAGAAGCAGATTCCGGGCTTTCTCAGCAAACTGGCAAGCACGAACGAGACCGGCATGACGATCAGGGATTCGATCCGGTTGATGGCGAAGTCCAATATCGGCGCACTCAGCAACCAGATCAAGCTGGTCTGGAAGGATATCGACTGGGGTCTGGACGTCAATGATTCGATGGTGCGGTTTGCAAATCGCATCAGAACGCATGTGGTCGCTAGGTCGATCACACTCATCACCAGGGCAAACGAGTCGAGCGGCGATGTCGGCGAGGTACTCGCGGTCGCTGCGCGGGATGCGGAGACCGAGCAGACCCTGAAACGGGAGCGGGTGATGAACATGATGATCTACATCGTGATCATATACATTTCATTCCTTGTTTTCGTCGGGGTCATCTATGTGATTACCAGCACGTTTCTGACTCAGATGGCGGATGCTGGCGAGCAGATGGCATCCGCCGGGGACGCGGGAGGTGGATTTCTCGGCGGCTTCGATCTCGATATGTACAAGCGCCTCTTCTTCCACGCATCGCTCATCCAGGGCTTCTGTTCAGGGCTCATCGCTGGCGTGATGGGCGAGGGCAACGTGCTCTCAGGGCTCAAGCACTCCATAATCATGATGACGATTGCGTTTTTGATCTTCAAGCTGATGGTGGGCGGGGTCTGAAAGCTTTAGATGCGATGCATTGCACCGGGGGTATATCAACAATTAGCAGCGCCTGCGTTGCCTCGTTGCTCTCGCCCAATCTCGTCACCATAAATCACTCCGGAAGCAGAAAGAGTCCCTTCGCTGTTACGATCATGGAGATGTCACTTCCGGCTTTTGCATGGAGGAATGCTGGCTTCTTCAAAAGAACAGTCTTGTATGTTTCGGGATCCAGCACCTGAACCGTATCCTCCTCGATTGCAACCAGAACAGAGCTCACAGCGTCATTCCGGCTGCCGAGTTTCACGGCTGGCGCATCCGTACCGAATGAGGCATTTGATCCGTCTGATAGGTCGATTGCATGAATCTGCTTATCCTGCTGGCGCGTGACCTCGACTACCCGATCCTGTACAGCTATCACATCCCCACGCACGAACGCGGGCAGCCGCACGGCGCAGGTGACCCGGTACAGGTTTTCACCATCTTTTTTGCCAGCCAGTGACGACGAGATGGTGGAGGTTCCGCCGAGTTCCCTGATGATTGCGTTGCATGCCTGTTTGCAGGAAGTGATCGATCCAACAT
Organism: Candidatus Methanogasteraceae archaeon UBA261; assembly: GCA_002506015.1. Classification (GTDB taxonomy): domain Archaea; phylum Halobacteriota; class Methanosarcinia; order Methanosarcinales; family Methanogasteraceae; genus Methanogaster_C. The sequence goes on from DAWR01000061.1 coordinate 8,926, forward strand.
AGAGATCAACCCCCTCTTTCAGCTCCTCGATCTTCGAAACGAATGCAAACCGATCCCCTTTGTCAAACAGGTTTTTTAGTAGGTGATCAGTCAGTTCTATGCACCGTTCAACCTCCTGCTCCCGGATATGGCGATGATCTGCACGCAACTGCAAGATTCCTGCATAATACCCCCCTGCAATCCTGCTGCATGCATCACATGTCTCTTTAATGATGCGTATCTCGGTATCGGCGGTTGCAGAGATATCGAGACCGTCCACAACCGCACCCACGGTAATGTGTACCATATATCGTGATTGATCGATTTCTTCCTCCGAAAAATCGAGTTTTGCGTCGCTCGCATCCGGGTGCAGCGTTATCGATCGGGATAGTTCAGAGAAAAGCACCTCTTTCATGTCCGATACCTGGATCCACTTCCCTGCCGCGAAGTATGCTCCGCAGACCGGGCATACATGGATCTTTATGACCGGGGGGCAGTCGATGAGCGAAAAACTCTTGATAAAGCAATCCCTGCATCGGTTGCCATGGAATTCAGTTGTCTCTCTGCCGCATTCGGGGCAGAAAAGTGTGCGTGTGCGTGTGCGTGCGGGGTGCGAATGGGTGACCATTGGTTCCTGTTTGTGTGCGGATCAGGTTAGCTCTATCGGCGGTGGGATCGTTGCGACGTACAGTATATATTGGTGCGTTTCGGGTGCGTTGGACTTCCCGCGATTCCGATCTATGCCCGCTTAAAGAAGACCCCCAAGACCGCAACAATGTTTTAGCTTCTCCTCTCAAAAATCATCAAGATCGTAAACAAAAAACCCATTCTCTCTAAGTTCATACTTTCCAACGATCTTCTTTGCGACGATTGCAAAATACTCCTTGCGCACATCATTGTTCCACGGCACAAAACGTGATTTTCCCTGCAAGTCTTCCAGAATGTCGCCTGCTTTTCTTTTGCTTAAATTCTTCCGTTTACATTCTACAAAAAGAATCTCGTATGTATTTTCATTCAAACAGACCACATCGACCTCAAGTTCCAATCTCTTCCCACCAGCTCTATGAAATCCCCACCATCTACCTGTTTTCGTAGCTACAAATGGGCACAAGTGCCTCAACATACCGCCTCTTATCAATTTTTCAAATTTTCTACCCACGTATGGTGTGAAGCATCTTTTTCACAAAATTCTTCGGGAGTTCGGTCTTTCCGATTCGCCTTCTACCATAGATCACGATGAACTCTCCACATTCGGTACCATACCGCTCCTGCAAGAATTCCAGTTCTTCTGCCCGGTCAATGAACAGGAACATGATCCTTAGGTTTGTACTCCTGACATATCAGTCTTTCAGGATACGTGCAACGTTTCAGATCGCTGATAGATCATAAATTTTTGGAGTGCTCGCGAGATTGGGCGGATGCCCCCCAAAGTCCCTTGCGCCCAAAAAGACCCACCCCCCACTCGAGCACGTTCCCCTTCACCCACGAATTCGCAGAACCGCGTCCGCAAGCCCGATCATCTCCTGCTCTCCGGTCCGCATGTCCCGCAGCGTGACCATCCCGGCAGCGATCTCCTGCGCCCCGACGATCACCGCATAATCAGCGCCGATCGCGTCGGCATGCTTTAACTGCTGCCCGAACTTCCTGCCGCTGATATCAATTGTGGTGCGCACGCCAGCGCCCTCGCGCAGCCTGCTCGCAACACGGATCGCATCCTCCACCACATCCGGCAGATAGACGACCGCAACCGTAGGCTTATTTGGCGGCTCGACTTCGCAGACCTCAAGCACCCGGTCGAACCCGATCGCAAAGCCGCATGACGGCGTCTCTGCTCCGCCGAAGAGCTGCGCGAGACGGTATGTTCCGCCGCCGCAGATCTGGTTCTGTGCGCCGAGTCCTGCTGCGTACATCTCAAAGACCATTCCCGTGTAGTAGTCAAGCCCTCGTGCAATTCCGAAATCAACCTTATACTCGACGCCGTAGTGATCCAGCAGGGTGCGCATCTGTTTCAGTTGCTCGATTGCCCCAGTCTCGCCGACGATTGAGGACGCCTCGTCAAGATCTGCGTCGATTAAGGCGAGCAAGCGATCTTTCACATCGGAATCGTCCGCAAGCAGCACTCCAAGACCCTCAAGATCCTTCTTGTCCATCAGCCGCATCGCTTCTGCCTGCATCTGCGAATCAAGGTCATGGAGCACTCCGCGAACGACGCCGAGATGCCCGATGCAGAGGTCAGCCTCAATTCCAATATCAGAAACCATTGCGGCTGCAAGCGCAATCGCCTCTGCTTCCGCCTCTACGCGGCCGCTTCCAATGAGCTCGACGCCAAACTGCCAGAACTCTCTGAATCTGCCTTTCTGCGGGCGTTCGTACCTGAAACAGTTCTCGAAGTAGTAGAGCTTAATCGGCTTTGGCGAGACCGACATCTCATTTACGTACATGCGAAGTACTGGTGCAGTCAGTTCGGGACGGAGCGCAATCTCTCTTCCGCCTTTGTCTTTGAACGCGTATAGTTCTCCGAGGATCGCTTCGCCTGATTTGATCGTGAAGAGTTCGGAATTCTCGAACGTGGGGGTTTTTACCTCAACGTATCCCCATTTTTCTGCGATCGCCCTCATGCGGTTCTCGATGTATCTGCGCTTCTCTGTTTCCGCGGGGGTGAAGTCGCGGGTGCCTCGTGGTCGCTGTAGTTTCATGTGTGTGGGGTCCTATGGCGTGTATTTCGATGTGGATTATGGATACTTCAACCAATATTTTTTGTCATGTCGTTGTTTCACTTTCCCGGTTTTTATCTCCACCGTTTTTAGCAGTGTGTTTCAAAGCAGCAAATCCAGATTCAGTAATTTTGTACTTCTGCGATCTGCTTCTCGGCTTATCCGGAATTGTAAAAGCCAACAAACCATTTTGTAAGAGGGGCAGAATGTATCTCTTGTAATTCGTGTAAGCAGGTGAGAGATTGAGGTGATTTAAGATTTCCCGCTTCTTCCGTTCTGTTTTGCAGAACTCAAGTATCTTGATGACTTGCTCACTAACTTGCTCACCTACCACTGCCTCTGGATGAACAGCTATGATTGTCATGAAATAATTGCGATCATCATCAGTTTCAAAAACCGGTTCCGGAGACCCGTTTTCCTTCATAGCCCGCCGTATTTTCGGAAAACCTGTACCCCGCCTCTCTGTAAGATGTAACTCTTTCAAAAAATCTCCGATGCGGCGGTTACGGTATTTTCTCGCGGTGACGCGTTCGTTATTCAGGTTATCTTTACTGAGCGGAGGAAGCGGTCCCGGATAGCTGATAATCTCAATTCTACTGGGGAATATGCGAACCTCGACAGGCGTTATGTCTTGATAACTGCGATGGTAAAGCGCGTTCACAACGGCTTCTTCGATGGCTTCATACGGATAGTTGAAAAACCGGATCGCTTCCGCCTGACCTGGAACTTTACGAACCGATTCGGTTACCACATTGTTCTTCAGATGGGTGAGCGCAGATATGATCTGCTGTTGGATCGGTCCCGTAAACGTCTTTTCGGTACAGCGGTCGCCGATCTCATCTTCAAACTCTACGATGTCTATCTGGGCGCCACGGAAGAACCGTTCCGGATGCTCGTTAAAAAAGAGCAATCTTGCATTTTTCGGCTTCAAATATTCATCCGGTCCTCCGACGATATTCAGCTGCCTGCACAGATCAGAAAAAGGCAGATCTGTTGATTCGGACCGGAGAGCGCTCTTTGTTTCGGCGAGATGTGCCTTGATCAGTGTCAGATTCAAATCAGTTATCTCGGCACGGTGATTGATCTGATCATCGAAAGGAATCTGATTTGCCATTGACGGGAGTTCCCGCTCCTCGTTGAGGCTCGCTTTTTTGGTTACGGAGTAGTGTCTAATGTAGGGGCTGTAAACAGATCCTTTCGATAGTTTTTCAGGCGCTTTGTAGGGTCTGTTGGAGCCTCCGGGTGCCCAGATGATCAGGAGCTTTTTATCCTGAAAATCAACTGGTTCAACGACTGGGGCATAATACGGTCGTAGTTTGTAGCATAGTTCAAGTAATTCTTTCTGGATTGTATCGATCTTCGTGAGCGGGACTCCAACGGGCGGCAGGACAGGACGTCCGCCATCGTCTTCGATTCCGATTATGATATAACTGCCGCCCCAGTTCCTGAAATCGTTGGCAAATGCACAGATACTGTGTATTGTTGGAATCGGGTTCCAGCCCTGTTTAAACTCGATTCGCTCCCACTCAACAGTTCTGCCGTTTATCAATTCACGGGTATTCACAGGAAGCGCCATCAGTCTAAAATCTCCCCTGATGGGCATCTGTCATGTCTCACCATTAGCCCGCCCTCCGTCTGCTCGCATTGAGCACGGTGATCCCCACAACCATATCCCTCTCGTATCTAATTATGAGATCATCGTCCGTGAGCTTGGAACCGTCTGCATGACTCGGTTTTTTGAAGTTGAGGTACAGAACGTCAGCCTCTTTATCACAAACCGTCCAGATCCTCGAATCTGGCACATCCAACAGTTTAAGTGCTAGGTTCAATGCCGTCCTTACTTCTACCGCGCCCATATTTTCCGTCACCTTTCAAGCTGCCTTCTACGCCTCGTTAAAAAGGCGGTAATCACAAATCCATCTGCTCTACTTAATTCTCGGTACATTACTACAATACACTTCCGTTTCATTTTTACAGTCCCCCTCTTCGCAACTTCCAACATGGTGTTTCAGAGCAGCAAATCCTGATTCAGTGGTTTTGTACTTCTGTGATCTGCTTTTAGGTGTATCCGGAATTGTAAAGGCTAGCAAACCATTTTGTAAGAGTGGTAGAATGCACCTCTTGCAATTAGTGTAAGTAGAATAGAGTTTGATGTGATTTAAGACCTTCTTCTTCTTCTTCTTCTTCTTCCGTTCAGTCTTACAGAACTCAAGTGTCCGGCTAACTTGCTCACTGACCCGGGCCTCCTTGTGGGCAGCCAGAACTGTCATGAAACAATTGTGATCGCCATCAGTTTCAAAAACCTGCCCCAGCGATCCATTCACCCACATCGCCCACCGCCTATCCAAAAAATTCGCATCTTGCCCCTCAATTAAGTGTAACAACAACCGGGTTCGCGTAATC
>DAWR01000061.1:14162-20816 GCA_002506015.1 Candidatus Methanogasteraceae archaeon UBA261
GGCGCAAACAGGAAGTAGAATAGCCAGTACGAGATGAAACCCCGCGACATGCCGTAGATCATGGATGCGATCCGTGTATCTGCATAGTTCCCCTTGAAGAGCGCAACCTCCACGTCCACGACCGCACCCTCGAGCAGATACCATCCGAGCCAGACTGTTATGTTCGAGCCCCATATCACCATGCATACAAGCTGGTCAACAAGGAAGAGGAGCATGGCTGTGCCCGGTTTTCTCACGAGATGCAAAGCTACAACCATCAGCGCCGAGACCGGGATTGTGAAGAGCAAGCCGCCGAATGGTCCGAGTATGTCGTTGAACGTCTGCCAGAACCACCTGAAGACGACGCCGGCGAGCGCTGCGAGCAGTGCGATTGTGACGAGATCGATTGTTGTGTACATCTCTAGGATTCCGAATCGTTTGACCGCGAGAATCGCTATTGCTGCCAGCAGCATACTGATCACAATCGTTGCATAAGTAATCCATGACGGCGGCGGGATTATCGTGATTCCGTGTATGTACTCGCTCTTGCTGCCGTCTGCGGCAACTGTTACAGTTATGCGAAACGTTTCCACGGTCTTCATCGGAATCGAGTCAGGGGGCACAACCCGGATTCGCATGGTCGCGGATTCGCCACTCGCAATCTCCTCAAGGTCAACCGTTATGGTGTTTTCGTGCGTTCTGATCCGGTCGCTCAACTCCTGCGTTGGCACCGACAGTGTCAACATATCCGGAACCACGATCTCTGCAGTTACATCAAGAGTTTCTGCACCACGGTTCTCGAAGACGATGCGTACACCTTCCTCTGATCCGCCCGCAACCAGTTTATCAGGTGCGAAGACACCCTCCTTTCGATCAGGTATGACAACTGAGATATGAATGTCATCGGAACTGCCAGCAGCGTAAGCCACTGAAGAGAATGATGCCACCAGAAGTATGGCAAGTGTCGAGAGTATTGCTCTGTGTTTTATTGCTATCAATCTCCGTTCCATTATTCCCTACCTCTGCCCTTGTTTCCTCTTCATGTAGATAATGAAAAAGCCTATGATTGTAATTGCGAGAACTGCGATGACTGGAATCGGGATTGTGGATCTGACAGATGATTGCGTCTCATGGACTGTCAATTTCGTATCGCCTTTTAGACTGCTCTCGTGTTCGACCACCAGGATTGCATTGAACGGATGAAGATACTGCTCATCGCATCTCTTGAAGATTGCGGCGTTGTCACACCCAACGAGTGAATCAGTCACATCAAACTGGTCAAAATCGAGGTATGCCCCGGTCTTCGCCCGCCCCATATCCGTTCCGAGAAGATTTGAGTTGAACCACAACTCGTCAGCCTCCCCATCCGTTCCGGCGATCATCACAGTCCAGAGATCTGCTCTCTCGACCGTTTCCAGGTCCAAATCTCCTGAAAACAACGCGTCTCCCTGATTCTTGGCGCCACCATCCGCAACCGCCTTGCTGAGCGCATAATTCCCCTCATCGATCCAGAATTGGGTGTAGGACATGCTCTCGTTTTCATAGACCGCGACGAGAAATATCGCGTATGGTCCACCGTTATTGTTTTCGTACGTGGCTGAGATGGTGTTGATGCCTTCGTTGAATGTCGCATCGGTTACATCGTAGGCATAGCAGGAGACACCCCATGCAGCGATGTAATCGGGCTCCCCTCGCAGCTCCAGTTTCTCCTCATTGATCGAGACTGTCAGCGTATCCCCCCTGTTGTAATTCCACATCGGAACATACATTCGGGCATAAATTATATTAGATGGAAGATCAAAATACTCGACGTACGGGTCCTCGTATGTGAGTCCGTGCCCTCCGCCGACATAGACGCTGCCATGCAGCCCCCCCGATGCGATGGTGTAGAGCGGTGTTCCGCTGCCATGCCATTCACCCGCAATTGCAGCGGGTGAAGCGATCACAAGGAGGGTGACTGAGAGCAGGAGCATAAGCAATAGCGTGGGACTTCTGCGAATCCGGATTCGGGTCCGAATGCAGTGAACCCGGTTCATGCGCCCAACCCCGGTGCGGTTCCGCCGAAACCGATGGAACTCAGAATGAGTCCGGATGCGACCATCGCAACGATGTAGATTATCATGACATAATCGCTTACGCGTAGTTGCAGTTCATCCACGAAGGTACGGTTCCTTGTTGCACGGAATGCACGCGCATCGGCAGCGATTGCGATCTGCCGCCCCTTGCGCAGGAGTCCGACCACCATCGGGAAGAAGATGTACCGCAGCGCCTTGATCTTTGTTCTGATGCCGCCCTTAATCTCAAGACCGCGTGCTCGCATCGCGTTTATGATGATGATGCTCTCCTCGATCATCGACGGCGCAAAACCGACAGCAGATGACACCATGAATGCGATCTCGTTCGGAACCCCGATCCAGGAGTTCGTGAACGGAACCTTGATGAATCGTACCAGTCCGACAAGGAGTTCGCTCGGGTGCGTGCTCGCAACGAAGACAGAAGCCGCGCTCACTGTTGTCATGAACCTGAGCGACTGTAGCAGCCCGTAGACCGCGCCTTCCAGATAGAAATGGACCCCCCCGGTGAGTGTCCCGAGCACGGGAAACGCGGCAGGGATGATTGTGAATGTCGGGTTCTCCGGGTCCCCCCAGTAGTAGAAGAATGACTGCGTGAGCATGAATCCAAAGACCATCGTGCCGAAGACGAATATTATCGCACGGACCTTTGCTCCGGACGGTTTGACCATTGCCCAGAAGGGGATTGTGGATGCGAATGCGGCAGCGAGAAGCAGCGGTGTTCCGAGAAGCATGCTCAGAACCGACATTCCGAAGACCCAGCACAGCTTAACCCGCGGGTCGAGTCTGTGCATGATCGTATCTTTCTCCTCATACCGGAATAATCCTCGCATCAGGTAGTTGAATTTTGTGATAATACTTAAGACTTGTGGGGTTTCATGTATGCGTGATTGTGCCTGTGATCAACAGGAATTATCTTAAAATTGGAAATTTGATGTCAATCTGGCGTTTGCGGGTGATCTGGTGGCGATCGTTATGACTGCCCGGTTCAAGAACTTCGCGACACCCGGCATATCCAAATCGAGACTACACCCGCCCTCTCGCATGCTCGATCACATGCCCGAGCTCTGGTGCGATAATCTCGATTCCGAGCCTGACGGCATTCGGCGAGCCTGGCATGCAGAAGACCGCACGCCCGCGCGCGACGCCCGCAACGGCTCTCGTCAACATCGCGGCATAGCCGATCTCGTCCATGCTCTTCAGACGGAAGATCTCGCCGAATCCGGGCATCTCCTTTCCGAGGAGGGGTCTGATCGCCTCGATTGTGAGGTCCCCTGGTGAAAGTCCGGTCCCACCCGTTGTAACGATGGCATCGCCATCCATCGCCTCTGCGAACCAGTGCTGGATCATGTCGAGATCGTCCGGGAGCAGCGTGTATCGCACGGTATGCCCGCTTTCGCGGAGCGCATCAACGATTATCGCCCCTGATACGTCGTCTGCATCCTCTGGGTCTCGCACACTCCCGTGTTCGTGATATCGCGAGGTGCTGATCGTCGCAACCTCGATTGTGTATCCCTGCTGCGCGTGTCTTCTGTGCTCATCAGATGTGCTCGTGGTATTGCTCATGGCGTCGCTCATAATATCGCACATTGACATCAACCGATATATTCTTTGGCAGAACTGCAGAAGATAACTCTCATGGCAGACACGATCATCAAAAATGCGCGAATCATCTGGAAGAGCGAACTTCAGAACGTAAATATCATAATAGCGGACGGAAGGATAGAAAAGATCGGCAAGACAAGCTCCAGCGACGCCGAAGTAATCGATGCCCGCGGAAAACTGGTTGTTCCCGGCGTAATCGATGCGCATGTCCATTTCCGAGACCCGGGCATGACGCAGAAGGAGGACTGGTACACTGGCTCGTGCGCTGCCGCTGCTGGCGGTGTGACAACAGTGATCGACCATCCGAACACGGCGCCGCCGACGCTCGATAAAAAGTCGTTCAAGCTGAAGCTGAAGTCTGCCAAACGGAAGTCGATAGTCGATTTCGGGATCAATGGCGGCGTAACTTCACAATCGTGCCTCGAAGAACTATGGAATCTCGGCGTCACCGCATTCGGGGAGATATTTATGGCAGATGGGGAATTGGAGATCGGTGGAAAAGAGCTTGAAGATTCACTGGGTGCTATTGCAAAGCTCGGTGCGGTTGCGTGCATCCACGCCGAGAACGGGGAGTTGTGCAGCCATTTCACAGAAGAATTGCGTAGAATACGCCGCCCCGAGGTGTATTCACGCGCACGCCCAAACATCTGCGAGGCGCTCGCAATCGAACAGGTTCTTGAGATGCAGGAGATACAAGATATCCAGAAGGTGCGAGATGAAAGGGCAGAGCGGGTGGAGCGTGGGGCGAGAGAAGTTTCGGCGACACAGAAGGATGATTTTCACGCACGCACGCATATCTGCCATCTGAGCACAAGAGAAGGCGTAGGCGTGATCCGGCGGATAAAATATGGCGGAAACGAGGTTCCAGTCACATGCGAAGTTGCGCCGCACCACTTATTTCTCCAGCACAAAGATTGGGAGCGCCTCGGAACGTTCGGGAAGATGAATCCGCCGCTCAGAAAGCGATGCCTCCAACATCTGTGGAATGCCTTAAACGACGGCACAATCGACATCATCGCATCAGATCATGCGCCGCACACCGAAGAGGAGAAGAGAACCGACATCTGGAGTGCACCCGCTGGCGTTCCCGGCGTCGAGACCATGTTGCCACTGATGCTGCACGCTGCAAAGCAGAACCTGATTCCGTTGTGGCGGGTGATCGAAGCGATGACTACGAAACCTGCGCAGATCTTTGGACTCGCTAACAAGGGCAGAATTGCGGAAGGGTGCGATGCGGACCTTGTCATCGTTGATACTAAGAACGTCCGTGTAATAAAAGGAGAAGAGCTCCATAGTAAGGTGGGATGGACTCCATTCGAGGGAAAAGAAGGAATATTTCCAGATACGGTGCTGTCTAGAGGGGTGATTGTGTACGATGGTGTGATCGCGTGCAAGCGGGGTAGAGGGAAATTCCTATGTGGAAGAGGGTATGTGGATTGACAACACCAATCGAGCTCGCGGTCACTCGTTAGTGCAAACCCCTACAAGATCCCACGTGGCATCTCTGACAGCACCAAGAATAATATGAAGCCGATGAGTCCGATCAACAGTATTCCTGCGCCGGCAACCTTTGCGATCATCGTGAATTCGTCTTTATTCGGTTTTCTTGCCAGCTTGAGCACCCTTGTGTACTCGCCAATTTTGATGAAATCGTTTAGTTCCATGTTTAGCAGACGAAGTCAATGCCGTATTTTCTGATGACGTTCGTTCCAGAGCCTTTTCCGTAAATCTGTGGAGATTTGACGCCAGTTACAACAAGCATGGTGCGTACCGAGTTCTCAAGCGATGGATCGATCTGTGCACCCCATATCAAGCGAGCGTTCGGATCGATACGTTGATAGACCTCCTCAACAACGCCTTCTGCTTCGGCAACGGTCATGTCCTGCCCACCAACCACGTTCACAAGCGCCGCAGTTGCGCCGGAGATATCCACATCGAGTAGCGGGCTCCGCAGTGCTTTCTTCACCGATTCCGCAGCTTTGTTCTCGCCTTCTGCCTCGCCAAGTCCTATCATTGCAACGCCGCCCTTCTGCATGATCGTGCGTACATCTGCGAAATCGAGATTGACCAGCCCTGGTTTCGTGATCAGTTCGGTTATGCCCTTCACCGCGCGCAATAGAACCTCGTCACATACCTTGAAGGCAACCTGCAGCGGGAGCCTTGGCACAACTTCCATCAACCGGTCGTTGGGAACAACGATCACTGTGTCAGAGACTTCCATCAGTCGTTTAAGCCCTGCTTCGGCATTACTCCGCCGGATCGAGCCTTCCACTGTGAACGGAAGCGTCACAATCGATATTGTCAGTGCGCCAGTATCCTGCGCAGCTTTCGCAACGATTGGCGCTGCCCCCGTGCCTGTGCCACCGCCAAGTCCGCAGGTGATGAAGACCATGTCCGTGCCAGCCACGACGCCCTGAATCTCGTCCAGGCTCTCTTCAGCGGCAGCTTCACCGATCTGTGGCATACTGCCAGCGCCCAGTCCCTTTGTATTCTTACGCCCGATCAACACCTTCTGGCTGGCATTGATGTAGAGCAGATGCTGAGCATCCGTGTTCAGAGCGCATAATCCGGCACCTGCAATACCATCCTCCATCATCCGCTGGATGGTGTTTGAGCCGCCGCCGCCGCAACCGACCACAGCGATATTGGTTCGGAGTTCCGAGAGAATCTTCTCCAATTCCTGATCGGCTTCGGTGGATCGGTCCTGGAGGTATACAGGAGATTCTACCTCCATTTCTGCTCGAGATAGTGCTTCTTCCACGATAGATTTCATAATTCAATCCTCCTGTATAGTATCTCTCCTTTTGGTACTTAAACGTGATTGTTATGCTGCAGCTCATCAGTTTTTGGTGATGTTTGATGATGTATGTACAGCAGGAGGGGTTTGGAGATATATTCAGCAGATATATGTGCAGATATTGACCACGGATTGTATCGGCGGAACCTGCCCAATACGGTATGATCGGAACCACACGATTGCACAGTCTGCGAAGCAGCG
>DAWR01000074.1:0-8459 GCA_002506015.1 Candidatus Methanogasteraceae archaeon UBA261
GTGTGAATCGTTGCCCGTCCTTTGAGCTGATATCCACGCGGCGCCCCCTTCCCGAGTACCTCAACTGCGATTGCAACATGCGGGTTCTCGAGCAGGTTCTTCTTCGTCTTGTCAAACAAGACGTCCACAATCAAGAGCTCACTATCACTTATCGCACGTATGCCGCCCACAGGAACCACATTCGGTATGCCCTCACTGGTTGTGGTTGCCAGATGGACCAGATTCTCGTTTATCATATCCTGTATCTCGTTACTCATTTCCATTGTTCTTCCTCCTTTTTGAGCCATATCCGTCATAACAAGCGAATGGGGCGCGATCACGGATTGCAACCGTGCCCGGACCTGCACAGATGTCAAGAACCGTGTAGTCCGGCATAACCTCGATTCGTTTCATGATCGTCCCCGCACGGTCACTCTGCCGGACCAGTTCCTCGAACCAGTCAACCCGTCCATCACGGAACTCGGGAGTTTTGGCTCTCTGCTTCCGGTTCGACTCCTCTATCGCGCCTTTCCACATACCATTTCCGTCTATGTCATGTACATCAGGTTTCATTCTTACCAGTACTCATTCTTCTTTCGTATTATTAGATAAAGGAACAAGGGACCTCCCACAAAGGATGTGATGATCCCTACAGGGATTATCACCGGAGCTACGACTTCTCTTGCAAGGATATCTGCAGCGACCAGAAAAGCAGCCCCGAAGAGTGCCGAAGCCGGGAGTACATATCTGTTATCTCCACCGATGCACATGCGGGTGATGTGCGGAGCAACCAGACCTATGAACCCGATCATTCCTGTGAAACATATAATAACTGCGGTGATGAACGATGCGAGCATCATCCCACAGATTCTGGTCCGCTCGACATTTACACCAAGGCTCTTTGCGGTCTCATCTCCTGCACCCATCACATTGAGGTCCCACGATTTCCATAACAGTATCGGAACACAGACCAGAAGCACGATTGTGACGGTATGAACATTGCTCCATGTCGCCTTTCCAAGGTCCCCCATCAGCCAGACGATTACATCCTTCAGTGCCTCCGCATCGGAAAAGTAGTGGAGCAGTGATGAGACCGCACTGAAGATGTAGGTCATTGCAATGCCTGCAAGTATCATCGTCTCTGGCGTAGCCTGCTTGTACCGTGACAGTCCAACAATTATGAATGACGGTATCAGAGCGAAGAGAAACGCATTTCCCACCAGAAGAAGCCCCCCACCAATGAAGCCAACACCGGTGATGATTGCGAGGGCAGCACCCAGTCCGGCACCGGCTGAGATTCCGAGAGTGAACGGGGATGCGAGCGGGTTTCTGAGTATCCCCTGCATCTCTGCTCCCGCGATAGCAAGTCCGGCTCCTGCAAGGATGCCCATTGCAACCCTGGGCATCCTTATGTTCCAGACAACGATTGGTGCAAGCTCGGGAACCTCAAAGATGCTGGGGAAGTATCTGTCAAGGATTGTGGCATATACCTCCAGAACCGAAAACCTGAGAGGTCCGAGTGATATGCTTATGCCGCATAAGAGAACCGTTAAAGCGATAAAGAAGGAGATGAAGAATATCTTCCTGCCAATGTAGGTCCCATACTCTTCTTTTACCTCGCTTCGTGTTATGGTTGCAGCAATGTTCACTTCTGCCATTCTCAAGCCCTTTAGTGTGAATTTGGCTGCCACCGTATCATGGCGCTCTTTGATTTACGCTTCAAACAGAGCGCCCCATCATCCGTGACCAGGGTTCCGGATAGATACTCCCTCAATACCCCGTCCTTCTCTGATGGCAGGTCGTACGTCTCCATGATCCTGGTCACTGCCTCATCCATATTGGCGTAGCGCTGTTCAAACTCCGAGTCCCAGATCTCCACATCCGCATATATCTCCATGTCGTGCAGTATGTTGCAGAGGTGGATGTAATCCGACCACGAGTGATGCTTCTCGCCGCAGATCTCCTCACAGAGTCCGCCATCCATCCATCTGCCCGCAAACGTGAAGAGATAAACATACTTCGTTGCGGCGGCATTCATCTTTGCGAGCGCTTCCTGTATATCGAGCATGGAGAGCGAGTGGGATGCAATCACAACGTCGTGTGGTTCAATATCGCTATCACTGCCCAGTTCGATATCCTCCCACTGTTTGTTGATGCTCGTGATGTTCGTTACACCTTCTCCCGCCATATTCTGGCGTTGAACATGCTTGAAAAATTAGGCTCTTCGCTATTTCATGTGGGTGAAATGGGGTTAAGATATCCTATCAAAGTATCCACTCCAAAAAGGAGGGTAAGACGTATGCGGGCTTCAATTTACCTAAATCCGGCGTCATGATCCGCTTTGATTCCTACAGAGTATCTGGTATCGATTTGGTAGTACTTCCTTATACTTTTAAGGTACAAATTAACACATACTACATATTCTAAGACATTATTTGTATAAATTTGTAACAACAAGTCGTCGATTTTTAGATAATACCCCATTTACCCTCTGATTTGGAGGGGATACCTATCAAAGATATATCTTGGTGATGAAATCCTGGGCATTTCGATAACAGTAGGGGCTTTGCATTCAATACACACCTCCTGTGATCTGCTTCAATTGATGTTGGGAGCATCGTATTACCCATACAAAACAGCGGAGAGCCATACAATACTTAAAGTGTTCTTTGGAGTAAACAAGCCTCTAAACGACTTTGAAAAGATCAGAGAACTTACTATAAAGATGAGGAAAGGTTTGTTCTGACTTTTGTAAGAAGCAGTCATTTAGATGGTTACACTGTAACTAACCAAAAAACGCTTCCGATTTTTCCAGATGGGTTATAAGTTCACTGCAACGCGAGATACCAGAGAGCCGACTATTTTCGGAGCAAGCGCAGTTTATGCCGATGCCAAGTATAGAGGGGGTGTGGGAGTATCATGGCCATACATACTTCTTTCCAGAAGGCATTATGTTGCCAAGCTTTTTGTTAATATAAATATCTTGTTCAGTTTTGGTATTGTATTTTACCTCTGATAAGTTTATAGTTTTCTTGTAACATACATTTTGTGAAAATACTGCATCTGGGTGGGTATAAAACCAGGTATATCCATTTTCATCAAGCGTTTTGACGAGGTGTTTATATGGCTGATTGCTCATGTTAAGAGCAGACTCTGGACCCTCGCGGGTATAAAACCATTCACCATTATCTATCAGAATTCTAACATCGAAACAATTGAAACGCGGCTGTATTACCAGATCGTCCCTATATGCCTTTAATTTCAGGAAATATGTCTCCGGGTCTGCGAACGAAAATTCACCCCCCCATATCATAAATTCATCCATCCCCTGATCATAAGCAATACTCATTGCCCTCTCAAAGCCAGCGAGTTTTTCTTCATCCCCAAATGTGTCCATCGGTGCTTTCCTAAATCCAACCTCGCCCAGCCCCCCTGCACAACCATAAGCGACAGGAGAACTTCGCAATCTCGAGATCTTAAGGCATGACGTTTCAGAAACTGGGCTCTCATAGTTGGTTAAGTACCATGCCGGACTTGTTGGATATGCCGTATTTCCATAATCGTAATCTTGGGGTCCGTTCTGCGCTATCATCGTTCTTACATAAGTGTCTACTGTGTTAGGGCGTATTGCAATTCTATGACTTAAATTACCATCAGTTGTTCGGATAGATGATGTGACTTTGCTCAATGATCTGAGATAGATATCCTCATCATAGACATAATTTTCCTCGTTTAATATGAGATACGAATCATCAGCAGGATGATCTTTTAACCTATCGGCCAAGTGCATCCATGTGTTCGCCAAATACATAGTTGGTTTATAGTTGCATCTCTCGCTACTGTCATCATCCCCATTGTTGACCCATACGGGTAAGGGCCCTCCGCTCATTGATATCTGAACTTTAGCCCCATTTTCATATGCTCCGTCCATGAATTCTAAAATTGCGGTTACGTAGTTTTCGTCAAATCGGGCACGATCTGGCTCAAGACGATCCCAAACAATAACAAGTTTCCATATTTCGAGTCCTGGGTATTTGGTGTATTCCGCTATATCCATCTCTGCATTGCCATAAAAACCGCCGTTAAATATCACAGCCCCTATAGTCATTTTTTGTGGAGGGGATGTGTACGATTCTCTTATTTTCAGAAACACGTCTTCTGAGCAGTTCTGTCCTTCCTGATTCACTGCTCTTATGTTTGCTTTCCATAACCCTATAGCTGCAGTGTCTGGGAAAGTATACGAGTATTCGTAATATCTCTTTATATCATTGACAATGTTTCCTTCCGCCATAATGTCGCGCAAAACGAGATTATTGTCAGCATCGAATATAGACATATTAACATACGCTATGTTTGCAATATCTTCGAAATCTAGCACCTCAACCTCGAAATTGGCGGTTTCCCCTGACCCAAATGCATATTTTTGCCTGCCATCATCAGCAAGAACATTCGCCCAGTGTATCTCGGGAACGGATGCGCCATATCGTATGGTGACATCGTGTAAAGACGGTGAATAGGTCTGGTCGGTGGTGGAAAAATCAACCTTGTATTGCATCCATCTCGAATTATCATGAACTGGATTTATGCTCCATTCATCATCGGAATTTGTTTTTTCGAGACTGTACGCATCTGAAATTATCCACCCTTCTTTTTCGAGCATCAGTTTCAATCGGATTTCTGTGACTTCATAGATCGGAGTCCGGAAGTAAAATGTATCATGTTTCCAATTTGCCGAAGATTGTACACTTTTTCCTGAGTACCACCATACCATACTCCCATCTGCTTTTTTGAAACCAACCGCCATGCATATAGCGTCGAGGTCATTGCTTTCCTTGTGCCATACACCGAATGAGTACTCACTATCTTCCTCGGTTGCCCCATTGTATAATAGCTCCCATCTTGCATCTCCACTGGTATAATTCGTTATTTCAACTTTTATCGCTTTTGACCCTTCATAAGTATCATTAACTACGGTAAGATTTCTATCGTTGGTCCCCCACCCGGCAATTATTGTATAATCAGGAACACCATCTCCATCAAAGTCGTTTTCTAATGAGGGGTTTACAAGCAAATTGACTCCGTGCGAACGACAATAGTAGTCTTCTGTGCTTGTAGGTCCATACCATGATGAATTATCCAATTCTTCCAAACTACCCGCACTTCGTATCTGGAACCTGATATCTCCTTCTGGTTTCACCGAAGAGGTCCACTCTATTTTGTACGGCGTGGTATCCATACCTATATCTATCGGTGGAGATATATATTCACCACTCGTTGTTGTGTAGCGTGGAGCGTATGGTGTTGGATTATCACTCATCTCAAGCTGAGCACTGTCAACCCACATTGTTCCAGCAGCGCCGGAGAATTTTGGAACCAGAAAAACGATGGCTCTTATTTCATCCGTATCTGAAGTGGTGGTTACAGTCATGGACAGTCTTGTAAAACTTGTACTCTCGGTTACAGTAGATGCGCCACCGGTTATATACGTTCCATAGCCCCACAATTCAGCCGCCAATTTTACGCTCATATTGTCGGGATTATCTATCTTCACGTCAGCAGAAAATGTATAGTTGGTATTTTTTTCAACGCCGTATAAATGTTGTTTGAAATAAAGTACATTATTGTTCGAACTAAAAACAATTTTCTGCGATTTCGATTCACTGGTAGACATACTCGTGTCCAGTGTTGTCACACAGTCACCACCTGATGGATTGTAGATGTCCCACCCTTCAGCAAGCCCGTTTATCGACGATTCCACCTCGAACGATGGATTCTGCAGCAAATTCTTCTTCTCCAGTGTGATCACCCCATAATTTTGCACTTCCACCCCATTCGCTATACCTCCATCAAAATCTTCTTTCGTCACATGAACCACCTTCCCCGCCACCACATCACCCTCCACCGTCGCCTCCCCCGTCTGATTCACCCACACCGCACTCACACACCCATCCACACCAACCGTCCGCACCCCAATCTCATAACGCGCACCAGAATCAAGCCCGGTCGCATTATAGAACGTACTCGATGTATTCATCTGCCACACACCCCCCAGATAAATCATCACATAAGAAAAGCTCACAACATCAGGATTCACCCACGTCCAGTTGATCCAGCTGCTGCCCGCGGTATGCCCGAGATCGGTGATGCCGGGCAGTGGTATTTCATACACTTCCAACCACACATCCTCGACCTGAAACGTGCCGTTACAGTCCCATGTATTTGCATGAACATAGAATTCACTGGTATTGTGACTTGTGGTAAAGGCGATTTCCTTCTCCACCCAGTCATAGCAGCCCCCAAAGTTCAGAATGTGCTGCGTTATTAGCCTGCCATTGCAATCAACTTCCATCGCGTAGACGAGAGGCTCATAAGTCCCGGCATGATCGCTGCTAATACCTCGCGCAGAAAAAGTGTATGGCGTATCAGGCTCTGCCTCTATCATGTAGACGCCAGGTGGAACCACTCCACCAGCATCATCGCTTCCATTGCCTGCATCCGGCTCTGATATTGCCGGCGCGTATGACGCAGGTTCCAGATCTCCACGATCTGCGCCGCCAGTTCTGGAAAAGCCCACTCGTGCCGGGGCATCTCCATCATTTCCTCCGGTAGCGCCAAAAACCGCAGCCTCGGCGTGAATTACTGGAGTCGTGTCAGATGGTACGTCAGCAGCTACCCCCACGTGGTCTGCAGTAAGACGCTCCGATCCTGTAGCAGTTAGTCCATCAGCAGTCAGTCTGTTGAGTGTGTGCTCAATCTGTTCATCGGATGTAAGTGAAGACGCAAAAGCAACGGACGTTAGTGCAAATAGCGAAAGCGATATGCACGCGATTACTATCAAGCATCTGCTATATTGGATGTTATGTTCTTTTTTCGAATTTACGGTGTCCCACATCTTTGATACCCCCACGGTATGTGATTGAGATATGGCAAATCTGTCACGCCCCCGTGACCCCCACTTGCCCACCTTATCTCATAATAATGAGTATGATTATTATGATATATAAAGTTATCCCTCGCACACACGTTAAGGCATCTGCAGAATCTACAACCCGATTGCACCCATGTCTGGAGTCGGTCTGCAGGCTGCCCCTGACCAGTACCTATCGGTGCCAGTATCCGCGGTCACTTATCTTCAATTGTGAGAATCACATCGCAACCAGCAGAATCAAACGATACGTCTCCGAATATTCCCACTTTCGGAAGATACTTGCTCAGCCCGATGTCGAAGCCAAGGGTTGTTTTTCACGACTGGCCACAGAGCATCAGGGATTGTGAGTACTACGTGTCGATGAGGTACGTTAAATAACGCGTTTTGGAGAGATTTTGCCCCTATGTCTGTGTGGTTTTTACCACAACTCGAGCAGATACGACTGTTGCATCCGAAATGGACTATTAATTTGGTTCCGCAATGTTGGCACAGGTATGTGAAGAAGCCGCGACTCTTATCCTTGCAGGAGAGCATCTTGTTGACTTCGTTGATCTCAACGTCTCTGAGGTTGTCTTTTTCCACTATGCGGAACGCGCCCCAGTTGTGGTTGTCCTCAAAAATGTGTCGGACGGTGAGAGGGGTATCTGTAAGGATGCAGAGGAGAAATGCGATGAAGTATATTTGAGGGTATGTTGAAGTACACCGGGTGCATGTATGGTTGATCTTGGTAAAAATGAGTATGTATGGGGGTCTGAGTTTATAGTGTATATACCATAAAATTTATGTTAATTTTACCAATTAGGTGGCGAAGGTATTGGTTTATAGCTCCTTATTTTTAGACTTTGCATAATGTTCCGCCCCGTACCAGACCTATACTCTGCACCATCATAAACTGCGATTTTTTATTGGTGGAACCAAACTGATACAATCCACAAACAAGGACTCAGCGCCTTGCTCACACTACAGTTATAGAGATTTGAAAAAGCTCAAGTTGTGGTGGTGTGAAGTATAACTCACGCCAGCCCACCACCCCACGGCTTTCTCATAAAACCCAAGACCTCACAAAGTTCTCTCCACTGATCGCGACACGACTCGTTAAGACCTTTCTCTAAAATTCTCCGGAACATCCCAAAAACATCCCTATCGACACCCTTCCCTCGAGAAATCGATCTCCGGAGCCAAATTTCGTCATAGCTTCAACTGTTCAGCGTCGATTACCCTCCGACTATCAGACGGCTTACAACGAGTTACGAAAAACTAAATCCACGATCGCAAAAAATTGAATTTCAGCAAAACACTTGCCAAAACATCCTGTGAATCACAAAACGAATCAATCACTTCTTTAAAGTTTTTCGGATTCGTTTTTCTGATGATTTTGATTGCAACGGTTCGCAGCAAGCTTAAAATTTGTCCTTGATTTTTATTCTTAGTCTTCACATAATCTTCTTTGAATGTCATATCTCTGATGTAATTGTTGGATTCGACATGCCAGTGCTCACGTATGGCGGTGAAGAGTTCTTCTTCCACATCAGTCGAAGTTTTCGATTGATGA
>DAWR01000074.1:8502-10676 GCA_002506015.1 Candidatus Methanogasteraceae archaeon UBA261
CTCTGACTCCACCGCACATCAAATTCCGCGTCTTCCAAGGAGAAAAAGCGACCCTCTCTTTCTTCGATCCGACCACGGCTCTTTTTTACGGTTTTGATGCTGCCAATCGCTTTTTCCTCTTGTGCCATGTCGCCGAACATTTCGAATAATATGGGCTGATTCTTTTTGATTTGAACGATGTACTTGCCACCGGATTGGTTGATAGTCTCTAATGTTGTCGGATTTGCATGAAGAGGGTCTAATGTCACTTTTGCCCGCTGTATCCCGGTATCCTCCAATAATTTTCGGACTTCGGCAACTTCACTCGATTTTGCGCCCGACATCTTCCTTTGAAAGAGAATTTGCTGGCTTTTGTGTCCGATCGCGATTGTAATCTGTTCGTTTTCGTGGGCATTATCGTTGTCTGTGATCGTTCCCCTGAGAACTTTCCCATCGATAGCAATCCACTCGTCGTTGATGTTTTCAATCGTTACGCCGAAAAACTCCTCGGCGACCGCATTAAGCCCTTCCCAATCCACGATAGTCAAAATTTGGGGCAATTGTGCACGAGAGATCAGTTTGGCATTCGGGCGATCGAAAATTTCTTGTAGCCATTCGATCTTGTTGTGGATATAGCGGTGAATTTCAGAAACATGGTTCTTACCACTCAGGATTGCCATGGTGGTTACAGCGAGAACAAAGGATAGTTCGTGTCTTTTTCCTCTGTTATCACGAGGATCGCTTATATCCCCCAATAATTCGATGAAATACGTGACATCAGTACCACCACTGATCAACGGTTCCACGTTCTGCTCAACAGACTTTTCTTGTCCATATCTCATTTCACCAATAGTTTCAGTATTAAAGTTAGGCATGGAAACTATAGTATCTTGTCATCACATATTATACTACGCGCTACTTTTAGTCCCATACTGTATCACAAAACTATAATAGCTCAACTCCAGTCGCTTGAAACCTAAGGAATTTTGGATTCTTCTCAACTCAAATATACCGGAGGTCAGCCGAGAAAACGTGGCAGAATGTATATGGAGATTAACACATTTTTATTAGAAAGCCGTGGCCCACCACCCCTGCCTCCACCGCTACCATCTCCGCCACACCCCCGCCCCCTGACCGCCATAACTACGTTTATCGCATCTAACTGCTGCAATGGCTCATGAGGAGTCATTACGCCTTAACCGAACAACTATGTGCCCTCACCACATCTCAAACAATCTCTCTGATACCCTCTTCCAGCGAATATTCGGGGAAAAACCCGAGAGCGTCTGTCACCTTTGTTAGATCCGCCAACGTGTGAGCTACATAGTTCTTCACCGGGTTATCGATATACCGCGGTTCGATCTCTGTTCCAAGCACACCGTTGATGGCGACAACAACATCATTGAAACTGTGTGACACGCCGGTCCCGACATTAAACACACCTGACACATCCTTTTCCATGGCAAGAATACACGCCCGCACCACATCACTCACGAAGGTAAAATCCCTCGTCTGCTCACCATCACCGTAGATTACGGGAATTCTACCACCCTGCATCTCCCAGAGGAATTGGGAGACGATATTTGCATAAATCCCTTTTGCACGCTCGTTGGGACCGTAGACCGAGAAAAACCTGAGCCCCACTATGCTGATTTCGTACAACTTGTGGTACAATTCCGCAATCCGCTCGACCCCCAGCCTCGCCTCGGTGTAATAATCAGCCACCATCACCTCCATATCTTCCCGATTCGGGGTTGGCAACCCGTTGTAAAGCGAAGACGACGACGCAAACACGACTTTTGCACCCGTTCCCTTCGCAAACTCAAAGACGCTAATAGCATCGTTGATCGCTGACCCGACAAGCACCGGAGTCTCCTTGTACATCGGGGATGAGGAGGGTATGCCAAGATGGAAGATGACATCAATATCGGAATTCGAGAGTTGCTCGCCGATATTGCCACTGGAACCATTGATGATGGCAATCTCGTTCTTCATATCATTCAGGTTGTCCGCACTGCCGGTATGGAAATTGTCCAGCACAGTGACGTCATGTTCTTTGACCAGAACGGATGTGAGATTGGATCCAATGAATCCTGCACCGCCTGTTACCAGTATCTTCATGCGTGCTTTTCAGTTGCACGGGCATTTAAACGTGCCGCGGTATAGGGCTTTGGGACGAAATTCATATACCCCCC
>DAWR01000074.1:10749-16892 GCA_002506015.1 Candidatus Methanogasteraceae archaeon UBA261
GTCGCGTTTATATTTGGCAATGTCACACTTCGCCCCACATTCCAACTAGCAGCCAGCGGTTCCGCCTCGTGCGACGCCAACGACGCATGAACGCACGCTGATGTCAGTGGAGACCATCGTGTCACATCGCCTGGGCGCCCTCATGATTATACAAGACTATGGGGGGCGATAGAAATATAAACGAATCCATCAAACAATTTAGCAATATGAGGGCTTAAACATGATCAACAGGTCGATACTGGCAGAACAATTGTTGACTGAGATTGCGGACGTTTCAATTGATTTTTTGCCAAAAATCACAGATATGATCCGCACTATCAAGAGAAAACTGTTGATATCTGTGACAGATGGAAAATACTCTGAATTACAACTTAAAAAGTTTATAGATGCCCGCAGTAGTTGGAGTGATCTGGACATCTAAGATATCCAACAGGAAATTCAATGAGGGTATGGGAAGATGGGTTTTCGAAAAATCTGTGTAGATTCCGATGTGGTCATAGACTACCTGCGCGGGAAAATCAGAAAGTCAGCCGATATTCATGCAAAACGCTCCAAGACCGGTGACTCGCTGGACGTAAAAGATATTCTTGTAGCGGAAACATGTATTTATTTCAATATCCCACTACTTACAAGAAATATCGAGCATTTTCGTAGACTAAAAGAGCTGCCATTGGTTGACGTAGATGCGCTGCTTTAGTAAGTACTGCTAATGACATCATCATCGATTCGCCAAATCTCAACGCATGGCGCTGGCAACAACCACAATTCGTGGGACTCCGGCATCGGCAACGACCAGATCGCCCCCACAGGCGCCGCAATCGCTCTTCTGATCCCGCAAGCCGCAGCCGGGGTGCCCGCGTGAACAAAAAAAACAGGTATCTCATAATCTTCCTCGCAATCATCATCTTGGCAACAGCACTCCGCTTTTACGCGCTCGATGAGAAGGTCTTCCACCACGACGAGGGCGTACATGGATACTTGACCTACAAATTTATGAAAAGCGGGGCATATCACTACGACCCGACATATCACGGACCCTTCCTCTATTACACAACAGCAGCGATCTTCAAGCTCTTCGGCGACTCCAACTTCACAGCCAGATTGCTCCCTGCAATCTCCGGTGTTTTGCTAGTCGTACTGATCTACGCGCTCCGGGATCAGCTCGGGGATGAGGGGGCGCTCATCACGGCAGCGATGCTCGCAATCTCCCCGTCCTTTGTGTATTATTCGAGATTCTTCAGAAACGACATATATATCGCGCTCTTCTCACTGATCTTCATAATTTCCGCGGTCAAATACGTAAAACATAGAGGCAACTGGCAGCGGCGGATCTACGTCTGCACCGGCGCAGCAGCAGGTTCGCTTGCCGTCTGCACAAAGGAGAATGCGTATATCATCGCAGGCTTCTTTTTCCTGTTTATACTGGGATATCTCATAACTCAAAAGCAGATAAACACCACAACAGCGATTGACGCATCATTCTTTGTACTGATATTCTCCGCAATCTTCGCACTGTTCTATTCGAACTTCTTAACAGATCCGGATGCGCTCATATCTGTTGTCCCGGACGCAGTCAACCACTGGACCGAGATGCACCGAATCGAGCGCATCGGCGGTCACTGGTCCTTCTATCTCCCGATTCTTCTCCGGTATGAACTCCCAATCACGTTATTCGCAGCCGCGGGCGGAGCATATTATCTGGAAAAGAGAAATATATTTATGATCTTTCTAATCTACTGGGGCACAACAGCGCTCATCACATACTCCTACCTGCAGGAGAAGGTGCCGTGGCTCGTACCCCATATCCTGCTCCCATTTGCACTGCTCGCCGGCGCATATCTCGGGGAACTGCTGCCAGCACTCCCACAGAAGCCAAGGAGAATCGAAGCAGCCGTGGTGCTGATCGTTGTTCTCTCGGCGGCGCTATTCATCCAGCAGAGCGTATTCATAAATTACTGCGAAAACACGAAGTCAGACGAGATTGTGGTACTTGGCGTACCCATACACGGACTGATCTATGTGCATACCACCGCAGAGGTTCTCGATGTGGTTGATTTCATTGATCAGCGAGTCCGGGACGATTCCAACACGAGCATACTGATCGCAGCCCCGGAAAACGATTACTGGCCCCTTCCATGGTACACGCGAAACTACGAGGGATGTGGATACCTGGACAAGGTACCTGCACGATCGAGCGCGGATATCATAATCATTCCCGAGGAGAAACGATACAATATCACAATTCACTGGAGTTATTCAAACAAGGAGTTCACACTGCGTCCAGGATACAAGATGCTGCAGTATTACAAACCCGAATCCGAATCAAAATAAATCTCTTTCATGACGTCATGCCGCACCATCATCTCCGAAAACGCTTCTTTCATCCGTCTCTTCGAGTAATGATCCTCACTCCATTCGACACCATCGAATACGACATTTCGCAGCACCAGACCATATGCCGGAGCTGGCTTCGGTCCCTGACACTCAACATCGGCATGGTCCGCGAAATTGAGCAACCCCCAAAGCCAGTCCCGATCACGCGTGCTCTCCCCGATCAGTTCCAGTGCCGAAACGATTCTCCGAACCATATTCCACAGGAAACTCTGCGCGGCGACGTCAATTATAATAAAACCGTTTCTTTCATGCATAGTGATCCGGTCGATGGTTTTAACGGTGTCCTCTCTCGCTTTCGTGAAATTTAAGAAATCGTGCCGGCCAGTGAGAAGGGATGCTGAGTCTCGCATACTACCGATGTTATACCCGCGGTCGTAGAGAAAATACCGGTATTCGCGGCTGATTGCATCCCTGCGTGCATTGAAACCCGGGGGCACCTCTGCGTATGCCCAGACCCAGATATCGTCCGGGAGCCTGCTATTGATGATCCTCGAAAGCAAGTCGCCGAACCCGGATTCAGTATCAAATGCAATAACCTGCCCGAACGCGTGCACGCCCGTATCTGTTCTCGCCGATCGTGAATATCGTGCTTCCCTGAGTTCCTTAATGTCGCTTGCGATACCTGCTTCTCTGAGCGATGCAAAGATCTCGGTCTCGACTGCGTAGGCGTTTGACTGGATCTGAAATCCGTGGTAGCGATCTCCGATGTACGCCAGTTTGAGCGCGATTCGGGTTGTTTCGGAGTTTGTTATGAGCGTCATGCTGATTCTCGGTTGAGAGTTACATGGATCTGGAGACTTATGATTTTTCGCATGTCCATGACCCACGATACATATTTGCCAGAACAAGACAATCCAAGATCATGCATAACCACATAACAATCGCAGTCGTTGAGGGCGATGGGATCGGAAAGGAAGTCATCCCTGCCGCAGTCACGGTACTGGACACGCTTTCGCTTGATATCGAGAAGGTTCCGGTCGAGATTGGATATAGTAAGTGGAAACGCACAGGACGCGCGATAACAGAAGAGGACTTCGAGATCCTCAGGTCATGTGACTGCATGCTCTTTGGTGCGGTCACAACACCGCCGGACCCGGATTACCGGAGTGTGCTCGTGCAGATCAGGCAGGGGTTCGATTTGTACGCCAACATACGACCGATCAGGAGCATAACGAACGACCGCAATATCGATTTCACAATCGTCAGGGAGAACACCGAGGGCATGTACTCGGGTATCGAGGAGGTCTTTTCCGATGCCGTGCATTCGACACGGGTCGTAACTCGCAGGTGCAGCGAGCGTATCGCGGAGTATGCATGCTCGCTTGCGCGTGACAAACGCCTCACAATCGTACATAAAGCAAACATCCTGAAGTCGTGCCGGCTCTTCAGAGATGTCTGCATAGGGATTGCAGACAAAAACGGGGTTCAGTGGGAAGACATGCTTGTCGATTCCACCGCACACCGCCTCGTACTCGATCCCGAGCGGTTTGAGGTGATCGTGACGACCAACCTCTTTGGAGATATCTTGAGCGATATGTCTGCCGCCTTGATCGGCGGTCTTGGCGTCTGCGCCAGCGCAAACATCGGGGAGGATTATGCGATGTTTGAGCCGGTGCACGGGAGCGCACCCGACATCGCAGGCAAAGGACTCGCAAACCCGATCGCAGCGATCATGAGCCTTGCGATGATGCTTGAGTGGCATGGCATGGAGCGGGAGTCGGATGCGATAACTGGTGCTGTGCTTAATTCTGTGTCGTTGGGTATGACAACTCCGGATATTGGCGGACGATTCGCAACAGCAGAGGTTGCGGCTGCGATTGCGAAAAGAGTTGAAGATGGACTGTAAACTCTCTACTCCAGCGTGATCCATGTGTGTTCGATTAAGACTCAACCAAACACCACAAACATGGGCATTCCGATAACACTGGGTACTTTACATGTTACTGCCACATAGCCGGCAAAGTATATATAATTTATTTTATATTTTGTAGAAAAATCAACTACAAAGGGCACAGAGGAACACAGAGTTTGCCCAATCGTGCATTACTCACAAAATTCATCTTAAAACAGGTTACATCTCTCTGTGACCCTCTGCGCACTCTGTGGTTCTATATCCCACGTTTTATCCAAGATATAGTCACAAAAATGTACAATAATCAATTAGAAGTACTGGCACTGAGTGAACGAGATTGCTTTTGTGTATGGTGGTATGGATCTGCAAAGGCAGTGATGAGTGTGAGCACTGTGACGATCACTTGAGGTGCTTAACCGAACACACATGCAGAGTGATCATACCACGCTTCTTGCGATGAGATCGATTCCCAGTTCCTTACATTTCTTTTTTGCGCTATCTGTTATGCTCACGCTGATAATAATTGATCGTATCTTCTTTTCAAGACATTTCTCGGCAAAGGCGCTCTTGCGATGGAAGTTGAAGACATCACCCAGTTTTGTGTGGGATTTTACCTCCACAACATAATTCACAGTATCCTCCAGGTACAGATCATACTCCACATCTGCAGGCACCCCGTATAACTCCCCTTTCTCATCTCTTAACCACAGGTGCTCGATCTTTTTGAAGGTCTGTCCCGAAAACTCCTCTACGATTTGTCTAATACCTGCTTCCAGTCCATAAGCAGCGTGACCACTCAGCGCAGAGATCATTAATTTGATTGCCTGCTGATCGATAGACATGTCTTCAAACAGATGCCCAAATCTTTTTAATTGCCGGTTACCATCCTCTCTTAGCTCCTTGATCTCTTCCAGAATCCGCTCAAAATTATCTCTGGATGCGAAGACGTCCGCCATTATGTCCATGATCTCATATCTGAACGCGCTATGCTCGCGAAGTAGGTCCGGAAGCTTCTGACGCATCATGCTTCAAACTCTGCCGAACTGAGAGATTCCGCACTTACGCACATGATATCTTCTATCAGCTATCGCTGTAATAAAGATAGTACATCCCGCACCAGTGAATTACTCCAGCGTAATCACACCACGCGGCTTTGGAGCCGGCGGGATTATCGGCGGGGACTCGAGCGAGTGGAAGATTATGACCGCGGTATCGTTGAGATACGTGTCGTCCTCCGTTGTGTGCCGTGCCCATACCGTAATTGTGCCGGGCGCATCCGACGAGACCCACGTGATGGCTTTGCCGCCGCTCGCCGTTGTTTCGTTGATTCTGCCAGACGTGGTATCAGTGGTTTTGTTATACAGCACTCCGGATGTAACCTCGAACTCAACGAGTGCGCCCCACGCCACTGGTTTATCGGTTCCGTTTTCAGAGTACGTGAGGTGCATTGTCAGTTCGTACGCATACTCCAGAATGTCTTGTGGCGGTGAAGGGGACGTAGAAGATGTTCGTTGCGGTAGTGGGCCCTGGTACAGTGCTTCTGCATCGAGGTAGTGACCCGTTGCGGAATTCGTATGTACATCGGGTGTTGCATTGCCCGTCACAGTAACAGTTGCGTCAGGAATTGTCTCGATTGTTGCGGTGCTATTGGAATCTATATACGAGATGCTTGACGGCGAGATTATCACCGGAGTCATCCCTGCGCTGTTGTTGTCGATTCGCAGTTGGTACGTCACCATCCAGTACTTCCCGACCGTTATCTCGTATGGTTCCGGCCGGTTTCCGACGTCCCACGATAGTATCGTGCGGTTTCCTGCGTACGTGACGTTCGGGTTCAGGTGATGCTTGGTCTCGTAGTCCTCTGTCGTGCGATTGAAGTACGTGACATTCGCACTGT